>JBBQFE010000027.1:0-13479 GCA_038321605.1 Mycobacteriales bacterium
TGTCGCTCGGGTTGTTGATCGGCGGCGTGACTGGTTGTTTTGGTGGGCGGTCGGCGACGTCGCGGTCCTCGGTGGGCGTGGCAACCTCTACCCCGTCGTCCAGTCACTCGGTGCGGACGTCGAGCCCGTCGGGCACCGGCAGTTCGGTGGTGGCCAGTCCGTCGCGCTCGATCACCGCATCGGGCTACCCGGCGGATGTGCCGCTGACTGGGTTGAACGTCAAGCCGGGAGAGAGACCGCCGCTGTTTCCGACGGCGGCGTCCGGGCGTACGCAGGCGGCGGCGAATGCGTTCGCGAAGTTCTTCATCCAGACCACCGACTGGGGCTACGCGACCACGAATTCCGCGTACATGAAGCACTACTACGGCCCAAGCTGTGGCCTGTGCGATGGACTGGCAAGGTCGTTTGACCTGACCGCGAAGGCCAAACATCACTATCTTGGCGGCCAGCTGACAGTCAGGTCTTCCGTGGCGGCCGCGATTGCTCCGGTCCTTGCTCCGGCGGACTTCTGTACGTCGTTGTCGGTCGACGAGACAGCGACCAGCGTGGTCGACAAGGCCGGCAAATTCATTAACGGCGAGGGGGCTCACCAAGCTATGCCATTCAAACTTTGCTCTAAATACGGCGACAGCAAATGGGCGGTCACCTACTTAGCTCGCACCGGATGAGCATGATTGCCCGACTGCTTACCCTCGCACTGGTCTGCCTGAGCTTTCAGCTCGGCGTGGCCGTGACCAGCACAGCCGCGGGCCCGGGAACGTGTGGGGGCCAAGATGATGGCGGAATCTGGGGGTTCACTGCTCCAGGCAGGATCAATGTTCGAGGATCGTGCGGCGGGTCCAGCGATAACGGTGGTGGCGCGTCGGCCGAGGTCACCATAAATTGCACCGCTGGGAGCAGTGCGCCGGACGGTGTGGTGGTCTGGGATGCGCGGTGTGGGATCGCGCCGACTGCGTGTGTGGTCAATGCCGGGCATAGCACTGATTTGAGTCCGTTCGCGATTGGTCAGCGGGTCGGTGACCGGTTCTTGTTTCTGGCGTTGTGGTGTCCTGGTCAGCCGATTCCGCAGCCGTCGATCGGGTCGTTGCGGGATCAGGCCACCAAGCTTCTGCCGGTATTGGCGGTGGGGGTGTCGCCGTCGAAGGGTACGACGCTGGTGAACTTCAGGACGCTGTTCTGGGTGGAGACTTCGACGACTCGTGATCTGGGGACCGCGCGGTTGATTGGTCAGCAGGTCGCCTTTCGTGCGACGTTCGTGCGGGTCGACTACGACTTCGGTGACGGCACCTCGGACAGTTCCGCCGCTCCGGGTGAGCCCTATGACCCGGCCGCTGACTGTGGCGGATGCACCGACCGGTTCGGCCACGATTACACCCGCCGCGGCTCCGTGACCGCTACCGGAACGGTGTCCTGGCATGCGCAGTTCAAGGTCGGCACCGGCGGTTGGCAGGACGTTCCCGGCACGATTACCGGCCCGAAGGCCGCCACCAGAC
Organism: Mycobacteriales bacterium; assembly: GCA_038321605.1. GTDB lineage: Bacteria > Actinomycetota > Actinomycetes > Mycobacteriales > Jatrophihabitantaceae > Jatrophihabitans_A. The sequence goes on from JBBQFE010000027.1 coordinate 1,494, forward strand.
TGGTCGTGAAGGAATCACGCAGCGTGCTGATCGCGCCAACGCCAGGCCCATCGTGAGCCCCGACCCGGCGGCCACATGAGAATCGACCGGCTCACTCAGGGGTTTCGGCAACACTGATGGTGTTGGTCAGCCCGTCGGATTCGACGGCGGTCACCACGAAATTGTGCAGGCTGCCGTCCACCAGCACTTCGACCACATCACCTTCGGCAACTTCCGGCTCGGGATGCACCACCGCTTCGCAGTCCGGACACATCTCGGTAGCCAGTTGGGCCACGGTCCCCGACAGCACCTGCTCCACCGGCGACTCCGCAGGATGCCGATCCTCGTAATGGCACAGCACGATGCCGGGCGGACTGGACGGGCTGCCCAGATGGGCACGGCCGTCGCCGTACACAACGCGGTTCCAGTTGAGCCAGTCGGCATCCACCGGACTTTCGGTAGTCATGGCTGCATCCTTGCAGCCGCCGGGAACTGTCGCCACCGCATGCAATGCTGCAGAGACAGCCCGCCCCGCACGATCAAAGCGCTACGAGGAATGAGTCACCGATGGTCGACATCACCGAAGAGTTCGTCCAGCTCGGCGACGTGCGACTCAACGTCGCCAGCGCGGGTCCGACCACGGGCCCGCCGGTCCTGCTGCTGCACGGCTTTCCCGATTCGTGGCAGCTGTGGCGTCCCCAGCTCGAGGCATTGGCGAACGCTGGCCACCGGGTGATCGCGCCCGACCTGCGCGGCTTCGGCCAGTCCGACCGCCCCGAGGACACCGCGGCCTACCGGATGCCCGTGCTCGTCGGAGACGTCGTCGGAGTACTGGATCACTACGGTGTCGAGCGAGCCGCGGTGATCGGCCACGACTGGGGTGCCGCGCTGGCCTGGCAGGTCGCGTTCCGGCAAGCTGCACGGGTCACCCGGCTGGTGGCGATCTCGGTGGGCCACGGTGGCACCAGCGCCAGCGCGGGCATCGCTCAGCGTCAGGCATCCTGGTACATGCTGTGGTTCCTGTTTCCCGGGGTCGCCGAGGACGTGTTGCCCCGCAACGACTGGCAGTTCTTCAGGGAATGGGCGTGGAACGGTGCGGCTCCGGGTGAGAACGAAGCCTGCGACCGCCAGATCGCCGAACTGTCCCGTCCCGGAGCGCTCGTCGCCGCGCTGAACATCTACCGCGCGAACATCCTGCCGGCCCGCTTCGTGCCGACGGATGAGGTGGCCGGCCCGCTGGTGAGCTGCCCGACGCTGGGTGTGTGGTCCAGCGGCGACGCGTTCCTGACCGAGGCGCAGATGACCCAGTCGGCCCGGTTCGTCACCGGTGACTGGCGTTACGAACGATTGCCCGGCCACCACTGGGTGCCGGCCGGCGCCCCGGACGAGCTGGCAACGCTCCTGGTGGACTGGCTTGGGTGACCACAAGCACCGGCCCGGGGTAACCACAAGCACTGGCCGGGGAAACAAAAGCACCGGCCGGGGTAGCACGCGCGCCACGCGGCCCAGCCACGTACCGTCATGGTGTGTCGACGCGTCCAAGCTTGTGGCGGCTGCTGCACCCGAGATGGGTGCTGTTGCACGTCTTCGTCGTCGCGTCCTGCTACGCGATGGTGCGGCTGGGGCACTGGCAGTGGATCGTCGCGCACCGGCACCACGGAGCGATCCAGAACTACTCCTACGCGTTTCAATGGTGGGCCTTCACGTTCTTCGCCATCCTGATGTGGTTCCGGGTGGTGCGGGACTGGCGCCGACGTGGCGAGGACGACGAGGCCGAAGAGGCAGCCGTGAAACAGCTTCTCGAGCAGCCCCCGGAGATCCGCTACGTCGGGTACGTGCCACCGGCGACCGCGACCGTGGACACCGATCCCGAGCGCGCGCGCTTCAATGCCTACCTGGCTGACCTGGACGCCAGAGATCGAGAGGAATCCCGTTGACCAAGTCGAGGATCGAGAGCACCCGCAGTGCGTTTCTGCGTTACCGGATAATGGCATTCGTGACCGGAACGCTGCTGGTGCTGCTGGTGTTCGTCGCGATTCCGATCAAGTACTGGTGGGGCCACAACGATGGCCCGACCGCGCTGATCGGCACCGCGCACGGCTTTCTGTTCATGGTCTATCTGGTGGCCGCACTCGATCTAGGCATCCGGCGCCGCTGGAACCTGCTGAAGCTGGCGCTGGTGATGATCGCCGGCACGGTGCCGTTCGCGTCGTTCTACGCAGAGCATCGGATCAACGCTGAGGTGAAGGCGCTCACCGACGCTTCCGGCGCCGCGGTCAAGGCCCAACCAGCCGTCTAAAGCAAGCAGAAGCCAGCAAACCCAGCCCGAAACAGCAACCCAAGCCGGGCTCACCCGCTGGCGCGCTGCTCCGGCTGTTCCAACCCTCGGATGAGGGCGTCGCGGGCGCGGGCCACCCGGGAGCGGATGGTCCCGACCGGGCAGCTCATCACGTCGGCGGCCTCGGGATAGGTCAGCCCGATCACCTGAGTGAGCACGAAGGCGTCCCGGAACACCGCATCGAGCGAACCCAGCAGCAGTCGCAGGCCGACGGTGTCCGCTGGGTCGGTGGCCCGTCCGGCCGGCTCGACATCGCGCGCCGGAACCACCGGCTTGCGCGACCGGATCGCATCGGCGCAGACCCGCCGGGCGATCGACAGCAGCCAGGTACGCGCCGAGGACCGTGCGGCGAACCGGTGCAGCCCGGCAAAGGCCCGCGCGTAGGTCTCCTGGGTCAGATCATCAGCATCCGCCGGGCTGCCGAGGTGCGAGCACAGCCGCCACACATCGCGCTGGGTCTGCCGGACGAATTCGGCCGCGGCGGCGGAGTCACCCGCGCGGGCACTGAGCGCGGCGAGGGTGATCGCATCGAACTCCGGCGTTTCCACCCCGCACACCTCCTGCGCTCTAGTGAGCTGAACCACAATGCCGACGCGACTGGAACCGCGGCAGCAGTTTGTACGACTCAGATCATTGTGACCTGTGATCGATACCGTGAGGCGGCGTCGGCCCGCTTGGACGGCGAGCCGTTCGATCTGCCAGCCTCCGAACTGGACGATCACTTGGCCGGTTGCCAAGATTGTGCCCTATGGCTCGACACCGCTTCGCGGCTCGGCCGGGCCTTCAGGGTCACCAGCGAACTCGGTCCGGACCTGTCCGGAGTCATCCTGGAGCAGGTGGTGTCGCCCGCCGCGCGGGTGGACCGGTACCGCCGACGACTCCGGATCAGCCTCGGGGTGCTTGGATTCGTGCAATGGGCGCTGGCAATGCCCGCCCTGTTCGGTGACAACGTCGGGATGCAGATGAACATGCACGCCTCGCACGAGAGCGCGGCGTGGAACCTCGCCCTCGGGGCGGCGTTCCTCGCCGTGGCGGTCAAACCCGCGCGCGCAGCCGGCACACTGCCGGTGCTGGTGCCGTTCGTCCTGCTGCTCGCCGTGTTCAGCGTGCCCGACATCGCGGCGGGCACGGTCGCGGCCAGCCGGCTGGCCAGTCACGCAGGCATCGTGGTCGGCCTGGCCCTGATCGGTCTGCTGACCCGCTCGCAGCGACTGCTGCCGCAGGGCCGCGGCGCGGTGTACGGCACGCCGGCCGCGGACACCCAGAGCCATCCGTTCGGCAAGAAACGCGGCGCTGCGTGAGCGTGCTCAGACGCCGGCTGCTGTCCCTGGCCGGTCTCGGGTTCGCCCTGCTGGTGGCGCTGCTCATGGCCGCGCCGCAGGCCTCGGCGCACGCGGTGGTGGTCAGTTCGGATCCCGCCGACGGAGCCAGGCTGGCCAAGGCGCCCGCCGAAGTCACCATCCGGTTCGACGAGTCCGTCGGCGTCGACCTGGGCTACCTGCGGGTGGTGGACACCGCCGGCCGGCGGGTCGACACCGGTACGGCGACCCACCCCGGCGGGGACGGTTCGGTGGTGGCGGTCAGCCTCAAGTCCGGGCTCGGGGACGGCAGCTATCTGGCCAGTTACCGGGTGGTGTCGGCGGATTCGCATCCGGTGGCCGGGTCGATCAGGTTCGTGGTCGGCAACGGGCCGCTGGGCCTGGACAGCGGCCCGAGTGGCACCACCCCGGTGGACGCCACGGTCGCCACGGTGCTCGCGGTCAGCCACTGGCTGAGCTTCGCGGGGGTGTCGCTGGTCGGGGGCAGCTGGCTGATCTTCTCGATCTGGCCGTCCGGGCAGCGCCGCCGGTCGGTGCGGCGTGCGATCTGGACGGGTTGGACGTTCGCGGTGCTCGGCGTGCTCGGCGAATTCCTGATGCAGGGCCCGTACGCCGCTGGTTCGTCGCTGAGCACCGCCACCCACGGCCAACTGCTGGATGCCACCCTGCACGTCAATTCCGGGCAATTGCTGTCGCTGCGGATGGTGCTGCTCGGCGTGCTGGGAATGGTGCTGACCGCGCTGTTCCTGCCCGATGAGCGGCGCCGCCCGAGCTGGGGACCGGAGGCGGCGGCCATCGTCGGGGTGGGCATCGTCGTCACCTACAGCGCGACCGGTCACGCCCAGTCTGCCAACCCGCGCTGGCTCGCGGTGCTGGTGGATGCGCTGCACCTGACCGCGATGATCATCTGGCTGGGCGGGCTGGCGATCCTGGTGGTGGCGGCGTTCGTGGGCCGCCGCCGCGCTGCTTCCACCGACGACGCGTCCGCCGAAACCGCGGAAAGCACCGCCGCCGAAACCGCGGAAAGCACCGCCGACGAAAACGCCGAAGCCGAACGAGCAGTCACCGCAGCCGAAAGCGCAACAGACACCGACGAGCCCGACCCGGACGCCGTGGAGCTCGCTGCCGGTTTGCCGATCTTCTCCCGGATCGCGCTGCTGTGCGTGGCGACGCTGGCCGTGACCGGCACCATCCAGGCCTGGCGCGAGGTGGGAACCGTCGACGCCATCACCACCACGCTGTACGGACGGCTGGTGGTGCTCAAGGTGCTGTTGCTGGCGGTGCTGATCGGCCTGGGCTACCTGTCGCGGCGGATCGTGCAGCGGCGGGACTGGGCGCGCAGTGGCGGACCGTTGCGCCGGATGCGCCGGACGCTGTTGATCGAGGTGGCCGTGGGGGCGATCGTGCTGGGCGTGTCCGGGGTGCTGATCGCGCAGCCACCGGGCAGGGTCGCACTCGCCGCCGAACGGGCCAAGCCGGTAGTGAGCACGGTGGCGATCACCGCCGGGGCCACCGCGCGGGTGCAGCTCAGCCCGGGGGTGCACGGCAGCGTGCAGATCGAGATCGAACTCGGCGGCAACGTCACGCCCACCCAGATCAGCGCCACCGCGAGCCTGCCTGCCAAGCAGCTGGGTCCGATCGCGATCAGCCTGCAATCGGCGGGGCCGAAGATCTACACCTCGAGCGGGGTGCTGTTGCCGTCGGCGGGGGACTGGCAGATCGCGGTCACCGTCCAGACGTCGGAGTTCGACTCGACGACCGCGCTCGCCACGGTGCACCTGTCATGACCGGTGACCGGGGACGCAGCGGCGGAAGGCGCACAGCCAGCTCGAATGCGGTGGGGGGATCATGGGCGACGTGATTCGCCCACCACTGTCACTGCTGGCCGCAGCGCTGGTCGTGTTGCTGGGCATGGCCGGGCTGGTGCGTGGCTCGATCGCCCAGTCCAGCGCAGGACCCGCCGCCAGCGACAGCTCCGCGACCCCGATCGTGATCGTGATCGGCGGTGCGTATGTGCGGGAACCGGCGACCCCGGAGAACGCTGCGGTGTACTTCACCATCTTCAACACCGGTGCCACGCCGGACACCCTGACCGCGGTGTCGAGCGGTGCCGGGGCAGCTGCCACGGTGCACACCGAGTCCGGTGGTGGCGCGATGACCATCAATGCAGAGGGATTGACGATCCCGGCCAAGGGCAGCGTCACGCTCTCGCCGGGCAAAGGACACGTGATGATCGAGAAGTTGTACGGAACCCTCAAACCGGGCCAGACGGTCAACCTGCAGTTCACGTTCGCCCACGCCGGCGAGATCCTGGTGACCGCGCCGGTGATCGCGATCCTCGCGCCGGCGCCAACGGCATCGGTGGTCAAGTGAACCGGCGGCTGGCGGCTCAGCTGGCGGGGGCGTTGCTGGCCGGGGCGTTGCTGGCAGGCTGCACCAGCTCGTCCGGCGCCACCTCGACGGCGACGCCGACCACCGCGGAGCTGAACGACCGGGGGAGCTCGGTGTATCAGGGCGTCGGGCTGACACCGCCGCAACCGAGGCCGCAGTTCACGCTGCGCGACACGTCCGGGGCGAGCTTCAAGTTCGGTCAGGCGACCGCGGGCAAGCCGACCCTGCTGTTCTTCGGCTACACCAACTGTCCCGATGTCTGCCCGACCACGCTGGCTGATGTGGCCAATGCGCTGGCGAGCGTGCCGGCGGCTTTACGCAGCAAGACGCAGGTGGTTTTCGTGAGCACCGACGTCAAGAACGACACCGCGGCGGTGCTCAAGGCGTACCTGGCGAAGTTCGATACCGACCTGCCCACCAAGTTCATCGGCCTCACCGGAACCCAGTCCCAGATCGACGCCGCGCAGGTCGCATCGCACATCACACTCGCCGAGGATGGCGGACAGACACATTCGGCCGAGGTTTTGCTCTACGGTTCTGACGACTACGCACGCGTTGCATTTCTGCAGAGCAACAACGAATCCGACCAGATCGCGCATGATCTGAAGCTGATCGGCTGATATTTCGAATGAGGGAGACCAACCGGTGAAGTTCGGCGGCGTCAAAGCACGAGGCGGGTTCGCAGCGCCCAGCTGGTCGGGGTGGGCCGGACTCGTGATCCGGGTGTTCCTCGCCGCGGTGTGGGCGTGGGCTGCGTGGTCCAAGATCGGTGACCCGCGGCGGTTCGTCCAGGCGGTCAGGGCCTTCGACGCAACGCCCGAGTGGCTGAGCAAGGGCATCGGGTACGGCCTGCCGGTGCTGGAGATGTCGCTGGCGCTGCTGCTGCTGATCGGTCTGATCACCCGGTACGCGGCGATCGTGAGCGCTGTGCTGCTGGTGGTGTTCACCATCGGCATCGTGCAGGCGGCGGCGCGCGGGCTGAAGCTGGACTGTGGCTGTTTCGGTGGCGGTGGCGAGACATCGTCGACCACCTACATCCTCGACATCCTGCGGGACGTCGGGCTGCTGGTGCTGGTGGCGTTTCTGATCCTGTGGCCGCTCAGCAAGTTCTCGGTGGACGAGGCGCTGATCAAGTCCGAGATGGTCACCGGTCTGACGCCGAAGCAGGCCAAGCTGGAGAAGAACCAGCGGCGGTACCGGGCGGCCCGGGCGGCGGCCGAGGTCGAGCTCAAGCACAAGCAGCGGTACGTGCTGGGCGGGACGTCGGTGGCGGTGGTGCTGATCATCCTGATCGCGATCGGGGTGCAGGGCGGCCGCGCGAAGATCGCCACGACGGCGAACACCGCCAACGCCTCGACGAGCACCGGGGTCAGGGTCGGCAACCAGCAGGCTCCCGTGCAGGTGGACCTGTACGAGGACCCGCTCTGCCCGATCTGCAAGCAACTGGAGCAGAGCGGTCTGAGCACCGATCTCGCCGCGAAGGTGACGGCAACCACGGTCAAGGTCAACTATCACGTGATGTCGTTCCTGGACAGCTCGACCAACGGCAACCGGTACTCGACCAGGGCGGCGAATGCCCTGTATTGCGCGTCCGATTCGAGCCCGGACGCCTTCGTGAAACTGCACGAGATCATGTACGGCAAGACCTCGGGCAAGGACAACCAGCCGGCCGAGGGCAGCAACGGGGTGCCGGACTCGACGTTGCTGGCGTGGGGCAAGGATGCCGGCATCACCAGTGCCGACTACTCGACCTGTGTCACCACCGAGCAGCACAAGAGCCTGGTGCTCGGGGTGACCGATGCGGCGAGCAAGGCCAATGTGACGGGCACGCCGACGGTGTTCGTGGCCGGTTCGCGGGTGGGCAGCCTCAACTCGGTGCCGACGCTTGCTCAGGTGGATGCGGCAATCACCACGGCGCTGTCGAAGGCCAAGTCGACCGCGGCCCCGTCGCCCACTGCGCCGCTGACGTCCTCGGGCGCCGCGTCGGTGCCCGCGGTGACCTCGCCGGCGGCTCCGACCACGTCGAAGGCTCCGACCGCTTCCAAGAAGCCGACCGCCACCAAGACGAAGTAGCCCTTTCAGACGCACGTAGGGCCGGTACCCAGCTGGGTACCGGCCCTACGTCGTGCTTGGGGTGTTACTTGTTGGCAGCTTCCTTCAGGGCGCTACCAGCGGAGAACTTGACGGTCTTCGCTGCGGCGATCTTGATGGTCTCGCCGGTGGCGGGGTTGCGACCTTCGCGGGCGGCGCGGTCGCCGACCGAGACGGCGAAGAAGCCGGGAACGCTGACCTTCTCGCCCTTGGCAACGGCGCCTTCGAGGGTGGACTGCAAGCTGCGCAGCACTGCATCGACGGTCTTCTGCTCTAGATCTGCGTGCTCGGCGACCGCGGTCACCAGTTCCTTGCGGTTCACGGATGTCTCCTTATGAGTTGTCCTCGCCGCGCGCGGGGTGGGTACCTCGGGCGGCGCGTGGCCTGTGCGGCTCGGCTCAAGTATGGCTGAGAGGGCTGCGAGTCAACGAATCCGGGGGTTGTCGGCGTGGCGAATGGCACCTTTGGTACAACGCGAGGGACTGTTGGGGCGCGATGGCACTGAAGTGGCGTTCGTCGCCGGGCCGGTTCTGGGGTGACCGGCCGAGTGTGTAAGCTCTCCTACGGCCCGCCGCACGCGGAGGGTTCTTGGTTGGGGGCTGTGGCGCAGCTGGTAGCGCACCACACTGGCAGTGTGGGGGTCAGGGGTTCGAATCCCCTCAGCTCCACCCATAGAAGCCCGAGATCTGGGGCCTGCAGGGAACTGCAGCGTCGACTGACCAAGATCATGTCAGTCAGATGTCAGTGAAACGGGGCAACACGGGGCCCCAGCAGCTGTCATCGCCCGGGTTGCCGTGGCACGACGCGGCACAGGCGCGGAAGGGCCGCCGGGGGTTCTGAACCGAGACGCAAAGGCTGTCCACCGCCATCAGCTGGGGCTTCGTGTTCCACCTCGCCAGCCGCGACGGCTACGAGGCCGTCCTACCAGCGGATACCCGGAGGGCACCCGGAAGCTGCTATCGACGGCGCGTGCGATCGATTCCTTAACGGCGCGAACGACTGGGCAGCCCCACCCTCGACGAGCTAACAGGCGGCACCACTAGGGATGCGCTGATTTTCCCGGTGGTCCGGGGTGGTGTCTGGCTGCGGTCACTGCGAAATGATGAGGCATGGACAGCGGGCAGCCCAGCTTCACCGACATCGAGTACGGCAACCGTCGACGGGTCTCGCGCCGCGAGGAGTTTCTGGCCACGATGGATGCCACGATCCCGTGGGTGACCTGGGTCGGGCTGATCGAGCCGCACTACTTCTCCAACACCAGGGGCCGTAAGGCCAAGTCGGTCGAGACGATGCTTCGGATGTATCTGCTGCGGGTGTGGTTCTCGCTGTCGGATGAGGGTGTGGAGGAGGCGATCTACGATTCGTATGCGATGCGGAAGTTCATGGGGTTGGACTTCGTCGTCGAGCAGGTGCCTGATGCGACCACGCTGCTGCATTTTCGGCATCTGCTGGAGAAGCATCAGCTGGGCGAGGAGCTGTTCCAGGCACAGAGCCAGATCTTCACCGAGCAGGGGTGGATCATGCGTGGGGGCTCGATCGTGGACGCCACGATCATCGCCGCACCGTCTTCAACGAAGAAGGCCTCTGGTGGGCGTGACCCCGAGATGCATCAGACGAAGAAAGGCAACCAGTGGTACTTCGGGATGAAGGCCCACATCGGTGCCGATGCCGGTACCGGGTACGTCCGCTCGGTGACCGCGACCTCGGCGAACGTGCATGCATGACCTGGACGAGGCAGCGAACCTGGTGCGCCACGATGACGAGGTCGCTTATGCCGATGCCGGCTACCAGGGAGCCGAGAAGCGGCTCGAGATCGCCGGCGATGAGCACTTGTCGAAGGTGGAATGGCGGGTCGCGGCCCGCAAGGGGGTGTTGAAGACGATGGCTGCCCACGACCGTGTCATGGAGTCACGCAAGGCGTCGGTGCGGGCCAAGGTCGAGCATCCGTTTCAAGTCGTCAAACGCGACTTCAGGTTCACCAAGACCCACAGCTACCGCGGGATCGCGAAGAACCTCAACCACCTCCACATGCTGTTCGCCTCAGCGAACTGGCTGATGCGGGCCCGGGCCGTCGCCCTCACGGGGTGACGGGCGGGCGGGAGCCTGCCCGAAACCAGCCGAACGACCCCCAGGCAAGACCTGCCAGCCCGATCAGGACCTTCAAACGCCTGATCCGAGCACACCCAAAGCCGCTCCCGCCGCGATCAACGACAACGACTACCCAAATGGCCCCATTGATCAGCGATTCCCTAGTTCGCCGTACTCCGTTAACCGGCGGCCGTATGGGTCAGGTAACCGGTCGACATGAGTTCGATCAGAGGTCCGGAGGGAATCTTGATAAGTCGCCCCATACGGATCACGGGTGTCGGCCACTGGTCGGTGCGGACCAGTTCGTACGCGAGCGTTCGGCCGATGCCGAGCAGACGGGCAGCTTGCGGCACGTCCAGGACGGCCGGCAATGCGGCACGCTGGATATTGCCCTCCGTGTAGCTGCTCGTCGCCTGCGTTCCGCGAGTCAACTCGCCAACCTCGGCTGTGCCTGTCTGGTGCGGTAGATCGTTCATGGCGATGTCCCTTCGGCGGGGCAACTTTCTCGTAGCCCTTCAGTAGGGGCAGGTGAAAATTGGCGACGACTAGTGCCACAATCCAGGTCACGAACCGGTAACGAATCATCGACACGGGCCTCCGCTCCCAGGTACGCGACCGTCCTGCGCGCTAGAACAGTTTTCTGGCGCGGCTTGCCTTAAATCTGGCGGCAAGACCTGCGTCGATTCGGCACGATTGAACCCCTCGTCGCTTCGGCCCGCCTGTACCAACAGCACCACAACCACCATGCCGAAACCCTCGCGAAGGGGTCTGCCACGCAGGACTCATGCCATTCCTGCGTGCCGGAAAAGTTGCGATTTCGGCACGCGCCGACCTTGACTTATTCGATCACCACCGGGCAGCGTGGAGTCTGCCGGTGACCGTGTTAACCCTCGGAAAGGCGGCGTGTCACCCCCAAATCAAGGAGGTTGCATGGCGTCCAGGCACACGGGACCGGCTCGGATCGGGCTCTCGCTCCTCGCCGTGGTCCTCGCGGTGGTCCTTCTCGCGGGCTGCGGCGGCAGCAGCGGAGTCCATACGCAGACGCCTACCTCTGACCCATCTACGACGGGGACCGGGACGTCCACGGTCTCGACATCCACGAGCCCATCCATCACGCCGACCCCGTCGATTACGTCGTCGGTGAGGTCTACCGCCACCATTCCGACCCCCTCGGTAACGCCTATAGCGCAGGACTCCGTGAACCGGTACATGGATTTCTACAACTCACTCAATCAGGCGGACCGCGACCCTGCTCATGCCAACATCACGCACCTCAACACATTCCTGACGGACACCGCCCTGACGTTGTTCGATGGGGTCATCACTGGGCAGGCCAAAGCCGGGTTGGCGTATCGGGGGACTCCCGAAGATCCGCGCGTCTCCGTCAGCCAAGTGATCTCGCCGGCCTTTATTTTTCTCAGTTCATGCCCCCTGGCTTCCAAAACGGACCCGTTCGTCCAGTACACGGTCGCCACCGGCAAGCCAGTGAGCGTGAGCACGCCCTCAGTGCCGCCGCCCTACAAACGGACCATCTCGATGAAGAAAACGGCGGACGGGACGTGGAAGGTGTCAGACCTCCTCGTCGATAGCAGCAAGACTTGCACCGCATGAACCGCCGGGTAACCGCCGGCCTAGCCGCGTTGGCTGTCTTCTTCGCGCTCACAGTGACACTCGCGAGCAGTGCCAGCGCAGATGGCAGTGGCACCTGCGACCCGACGCATGAGACGTGCACAGTGGGCACGGGTGGTGGCGGCGGAAGCGGTGGTGGTGGTGGTGGCGG
>JBBQFE010000028.1:0-13419 GCA_038321605.1 Mycobacteriales bacterium
GCTAGCTCGGTGAGGCCCTTGGCGCGGGCGGTACGGGCATAGTCGCTCTGCTGGTCGGCGAGCAGGCTCGAGCGAAGGACCCGTCCGATCGACACCGCCGGACCCAGCGCGATCGCCAGCGCCGGCAGCAACAGGTGCTTCAGCGCGTCCACGGTGACCGACAACTGACCGTGCAGCAGGCCGTCCACCGTCAGCAGCCCGGTCGGGCCGGTCGGAACGCCGGTCAGGGAGGTGCGTCCGTTGGCCGGTAGCAGGCCGAACTTCTGATAGAAGATGATGATGCCGGCGATGCCCAGCAGGAAGGTCGGCATCGAGGCGCCGATCAGCAGCAGGGCCCGGAACAGCCCGGCACCCGGCCACCGCAGAACGGTGCCGAACGCCAGTACGAAGGCCAGCAGGATCGCCAGCGCCAGGCCCGCGATGGTGAGTTCGAGGGTCGCCGGGAAATACGCCCCGAGGTCGGTGGTGACCGGCCGCCTGGTTCGGTAGGAGGTGCCGAGGTCGCCGTGCAGGAGATTGACCAGGTATTTGCCGAACTGCACGGTGATCGGCTTGTCCAGGCCGAGTTCGTGGCGGCGGGCGGCGATGGCTTCGGTGGAGGCCTGTGCGCCCAACTGGGCGTGCACCGGGTCCAGCGGTGAGATGTGCTGAAGATAGAAGATCACCGCGGCCAGTGCCACCAGGATGACCACCATGGCTACCAGTCGCTTGCCGATGAGCAGGAGCATCTGCCTACCTACTTCTGGTCGAGGAGGTTGCGGACGCCGTCGCCGGCGATGTTTCCGATCAGGGCCAGCACGGCGACTGCCAGCCCCGGCATCACCGGCACCCACCAGTACTGCAGCAGGTAACTGAGGTTTCGCGCGCTGTCGGCCCCCAGCTCCGGTGCCGGCGCGGACTGGCCCAGCCCGAGGAAGGAAAGCCCCGCCAGCGTCAGGATCAGGTTGCCGATATCGAGGCTCGCCGTGACGACAGCCGCCGGGATGGCGCCGGGGAGCAGGTGCCGCCGGGCGATCCGCAGCCGGCCCACCCCGGCCAGTCGGGCGCCCTCCACGTGCGGGCGGGCGGCGAGGTTGCGGATCTCGCCGCGGACGATCCGTGCGTAGAAGGGCCACCACACGACGGAAACCGCGATCAGGGTGTGCAGGAAGCCCGGACCCAGCGCCGCCACCAGCGCGATGGCCAGCACCGGCGCGGGCAGCGACAGAAATGCGTCGGTGATCCGCATCAGGAGGTTGTCCACCCAACCGCCGGACGCACCGGCGATCACCCCGATCAGGCCACCGAACAGCATGCCGATGACGACCACCGCGAGGGCCGCGAACCAGCTGGAGCGCATGCCGTACAGCAGCCGGCTGAGAACATCGCGGCCGATGCTGTCGCTGCCCAGCAGGAAGCCGTCATGGCCCGGGGCCGCGAAGGGAATGCCCACCGGCAGCAGCGGATCGTGCGGTGCGATGACCGGTGCCAGCAGCGCGACCACGGTCACCAGACCGATCAGGCCGACCGCTGCGTAGCTGAGGTGACGCTGACGGGACGAGCCGACGCTGATGATCGCGCGCCTTGTCCGGCGCCGGCGGGACGGAGTTGCCGCTGCGGTGACGGCCATTCAGCTCACCTCGGTCTCGGTACAGGCAACCTGGCGGGTGGTACCCGGAATGAGCGTCAGCCGGATGTCGAGGTCCGGCTGGCTGCAGGCCTCGATGGCGATCGGACAGCGGGGGTGGAAGGCGCACCCGTCCGGTGGCCGGAGCGGGCTGGCCGGTTCGCCCTTCAGCGCAGGGGGCGTCTTTCCCACCTCGGGAATCGAGGCGACCAGGCTCTGGGTGTAGGGGTGCGCGGGTCTGCCGGTGATCTCGTCGGCGCTTCCGATCTCGACGATGCGGCCGAGGTACATCACCGCGATCCGGTCCGCCACGACCCTGGCCACCGAAAGATCGTGCGTGACGAACAGGACCGACATCCCCAGCCGACTGCGCAGATCGCCGATCAGGTTGATGACGGCGGCCGCCAACGAAACGTCCAGGGCGCTGGTGGGCTCATCACAGAGCAGGATCGACGGCGGGATCACCGTTGCGCGCGCGAGCGAAACCCGTTGCCGCTGGCCGCCGGAGAGCTGCGAGGCGCGAGCCTTCGCCGCCTCCGCTGGCAGGCCCACCTGCGCCAGTGCCGCGAGGACCAGCCGCTCGCGCTCGGACCGCGACAGCTTCTGCCCGAGCAGGCGTTCACCGATCAGCTCGCCGACCGACATCCACGGGGTCAGCGACGCACCCGCGTCCTGGAAGACCATCTGTGGACGCTGCGACGAGCGCAGTTCGACCTCGCCGCCGTCATGGGTTTCGAGGCCGGCGATCACCCGCAGCAGCGTCGACTTGCCCGAGCCACTTTCGCCCACCAGCGCAACGGCTTCACCCGGCTGGATCGTCATCGAGACCCGGCGCAGGGCTCGCAGACCGCCGCTTCGCCGGAAGCCGCCGCCGACCTTGAACGTCTTGGTGACGTCCTGGATCCGGACCAGCGCGGTGCCCTCATCTGCCGGGACTGTCAGAACCGCCGGGGACGGTGCAGCAGAGGACGGTGCAGTCGGGGACGGTGCAGCAGAGGACGTTGCAGCAGAGGACGGGGCGGCAACTGAATCCGCGATCCCGGGGGTCGGCAACTGGACCAGTGCGGCCCGGACGGCGGACGGTTCGCGGATGCAGGCGCGCAGGTGGCCGGGTACGACCTCGGTGAGCTCCGGCACGTGCGCGGTGCACTTGTCGATCGCGGCAACACAACGGGGTGCGAAGGCGCAGCCCGGCGGCGGGTTCGCCGGGCTCGGTACCTCGCCTGCCAGGGCCACCAGCGGCCGAGACTTGTCCACGTCCAGCGAGAGCCTGGACCGCATCAGTCCGAGCGTGTACGGATGGGCCGCCCGTCCCAGGACCTCAGCGGTCGGCCCCACTTCGGCGAGCCGTCCGGCGTACATCACCGCAACCCGGTCGGCGATCTGCGCAGCCACCCCCAGATCGTGGGTGACCATCAGGACGCTGCAGCCGATCTCGTCACGAAGCGTCCTGAGCAGTGCCAGAACCTGAGCCTGCACCGTGACATCGAGCGCGGTGGTGGGTTCGTCGGCGATGACGAGGGCGGGATTGCCCGCCACGGCCATTGCGATCATCACCCGCTGGCGCAGGCCACCGGAAAGCTCGTGCGGAAAGCTCTGCATCCGGCGGCGTGGATCCGGTACCCCGACGGCGGCGAGCAACCGTTCCGCCTCGGCCGCGGAACCCGCGGCCTCGATCACCTGCTTGCCCACTCGCATCGTGGGGTTGAGCGAGGTCATCGGGTCCTGGAAGACCGCACCCAGGTCGAGCCTGCGAACTGCGCGGTGGGCGGCCGCGGTGCCACCGACCATGTCGGCGTCCCGGACCGCCACCGAACCGGTGACGGTCGGGTGACCCGGCAGCAGCCCGAGCAACGCGAGGCCGAGGACGCTCTTACCCGAACCGGACTCACCGACCAGCCCCAGGATCTCGGCGCGCCGGATCTCCAGGCTCACTCCGCGCAGGGCATGAATGTCCTTGCCGCCACGGCGAAACGTCACCGCCAGGTCCTGCACCCGAGCGACGGCCACGCCGGTTTCGGTAGCCAGTAGTGCCGTCATGCGCCGCTCCCCAGATAGGCCACCCAGCCTGCGTGATCACTGATGTCGGTAGCGGTCGACGTTGCGACCGGCTCGCACTGGAAGCCCACCTGAACCGACCCGTCCAGCAACTCGACCGGTCCCAGCGCCATCGGCGACGGCAGCCCGGCGAGCAGACGGGCCAGTGTGGGCGGGGGTACCTTCCACAGTTCACCGAGCACACTGACCCCGCCGCTGGCGACCCGGATCAGGCCCGGCTTGGCAGGAACGGTGTCCAGGGCGTACATCCGGTAGCTCGGAGCCGTCTGCACGGGACCGATCAGCCGCGCTCCCTGGAGCTGATAGTTCAGCGGCAGCCCGCTGAGATGCGCCCCCACCACGACCAGGCCGATACCGTGCTGGTGCTCGAGTGCTTCGGGCGCCAGCGCTGCACCGGTGTGGAACAGTTCGGCGAGGTCGGCGACCACCGCGTCGTGAAAGGCGGGCGCGATCAGGCTGACGCCGAAGAAGCCGCCGTCCACCTCGCCGGCCGGGACCGCGATCGCGCAGAGATCCAGCAGGTTGCAGAAGGTGGTGTAGCCGCCCAACCGGGAGTTGACGACCACCGGGCCCGCGGCCACCTCCGCGATCGTCGGATGCTCGCTGACCGTGGGCATCATGAGGGCGTCGACGCCGTGAAAGATTCGGGCGGCGATGACCTTGAGCCGGTCCAGCCGCTCGGTGTCCACTACCAACTGCCAGGCCGGGACCGCATCGGCGACGGCGACGATGCCTCCCACCGTGGGGTCGACCTCGGCGCGATGATCGCTGATGAACTCACCCACCGCGGCGTATCGCTCGGCCACGAATGCCCCGCCGTACAGCAGGGAACCCGCATCGAGCAGGGCACTGATGTCGATCTCGACGACGGTCACCCCGCGCGACACGAGCTGGTCGACCGCTGCGGCGAAGGCGGCCCGCCAGCTGTTGCTCATCGCATGCAGCTGCTCAGGTCGCGGCACTGCGACCCGGGGCGCTGCGGACGCGGCCAGCGGCTGGTACGGCGCGGTTCGGTAGGTCAACGGGTCATCGTCGTCCGGTCCGGTCATGATGCCCGCTACTCGTGCGGCCAGGCCGACCGTGGTGGCGAAGACCGATACGCAGTCCAGGGACCGGCAGGCGGGGACCACCCCGGTGTTCGGGATCAGGCCTCGGGTCGGCTTCAGCCCGACGATGCCACCGAAGGCCGCCGGTACCCGACCGGATCCGGCGGTGTCGGTGCCCAGGGCGAAGTCGGTGATGCCCAGCGCGACGGCAACCGCCGAACCTGAGCTCGAACCGCCGGACACCCGCTCCGGATCGCGGGCACCGCGCACCGCTCCGTACGGGCTGCGGGTGCCCACCAGGCCGGTGGCGAACTGATCGAGATTCGTCTTACCCAGTATGACCGAACCAGCCTCGACCAGACGCTGGACGGCGGGTGCGGAGACCCCCGGGCGATAGGCGAACG
The DNA here is from genome assembly GCA_038321605.1 of Mycobacteriales bacterium. Classification (GTDB taxonomy): domain Bacteria; phylum Actinomycetota; class Actinomycetes; order Mycobacteriales; family Jatrophihabitantaceae; genus Jatrophihabitans_A. The sequence continues at coordinate 5,115 of JBBQFE010000028.1, forward strand.
CAGAACACCCCGCAGTGGTCGGCAGGCCCTGTACGTCGATGTTGTCCTTGACCGCAACCACGGTGCCCGCCAGCGGCAGCACCTCACCGGCCACCAGTCGCCGATCGAGGTCGGCTGCCTCCAGCAGCACCTCCGCCTCAGGTCGCAACGAGATCCAGACCTCCGGGCGATCCACCTCGGCAATTCGTCGGAAAGCGGCGCGGACCCGGTCGGTCACTGGGCCGCCGTTCGCCGTGTTGTCGGTCATGGGTGCACCGGAACCAGGGTCGCCAGCGGGGTACCGGCGAGAACCTGCATCCCCGCCTTTGCCAGCACCTTCACGACGACGGCATCGTAGGGCGCTGCCACCGCGGTCTCCATCTTCATCGCCTCGAGCAGTGCCAGGGGCTCGCCGGCGCGTACCCGGTCGCCGTCGCTCACCTCCACCCGCCAGACGTTGGCGACGAAGGGCGCGTGCACCACAGTGCCGCCGGGCGGGGCGTTGACCTCGTCCGCCGCGGTCGGCGGGGCCGGCTCGGGCCTGGCATCGAACTCACCGGATGCGCGCCAGGCCTCGCGCTCGTGCCCGAACGCAGCGCCCTGCACAGCGCGGAACTCCTCGATGGAAGCGGCGTTGTCGTCGAGAAATCTCTGGTGGGCGGCCAGGCTGAACTCGCCGTCGGTGATGTCCAGGTCGAGGCGCCCTGCCGCCAGGTCGGCACGCAGGTCCAGTAGTTCATCGGCCGCCACCGGGTACCAGCGGATCTGGTCGAAGAACCGGAGCAGCCACGGCGATCCCGGCTCGAACGGGCCGGACTGTCGGAAGCGACTCCAGACCTGCACCGTGCGGCCGACGAACTGGTACCCACCCGGACCCTCCATGCCGTAGATGCACAGGTAGGCACCCCCGATGCCGACCGCGTTCTCCGGGGTCCAGGTGCGGGCAGGGTTGTACTTGGTGGTCACCAGCCGGTGCCGCGGATCGAGCGGGGTGGCCACCGGCGCGCCGAGGTACACATCGCCCAGCCCGAGCACCAGGTAGGAGGCGTCGAAGACCGTGCGGTACACGTCCTGGACCGAGTCGAGGCCGTTCACCCGTCGGATGAACTCGATGTTCCAGGGGCACCACGGGGCGTCATCGCGAACCCCTGCCATGTACCGCGCGATCGCCTCGCGGGTGGCCGGGTCGTCCCACGACAGCGGCAGGTGCACGGTCCGGCTGGGTACCACCAGCTGCCCGGTGGCCGGCAGTTCGTCCTCGATGGAACGGACGATCTCCAGCGCCTTGGCCACCGGCAGCACGTCCGGATCGGTGTGCAGTTGCAGCGAGCGGATGCCTGGCGTGAGGTCGATGACGCCGGACAGGTTCTCGTCGGCGATCCTGCTGGCCAGCGCATGAATCCGCATCCGCAGGCTCAGGTCCAGCGCCATCGGGCCGTACTCGATGAGCAGGTTGTCATCGCCCGACCGCCGGTAGGTCACCTCCGGGCCGGAGTCGGTTGACGCCCGCCGGTGCAGCACCCCGTTGTCCCGTGGCTCATCGCCAGCGGCCCCGATCAGCGCGACGGGGTGCCTTCGGGAACCGCGCAGAACCGCCGCCGTGCCGTCGTCCACCCGAACGAACCGGACGGTGTCGCCTGGCCGCAGTTGGCCGAGCTTCCAGCGTTCGCCGGTGACAACCGTGGCGGGACAGACGAAGCCACCCAGGCTGGGACCGTCCGGACCGAGCAGCACCGGCAGGTCACCGGTGAAGTCGACTGCCCCGATGGCATAGGGCGTGTCATGGATGTTGGACGGGTGCAGGCCCGCGTCTCCGCCGTCCGGCCGGGCCCAGCCGGGCTTGGGCCCCACCAGCCGAACTCCGGTACGGGCAGAGTTGAAGTGCACGCTCCAGTCGGCCGCGTAGAAGGCGGCGATGTCCTCGGTGGTGAAGAAGTCCGGTGCCGCGTGTGGCCCCTCGGTCACGGCGATCTGCCAGTCCGACGTGAGGATCGGCCACTCCTCGTCGGCCACCGCGCCCGTGGCGGGTACGGCATCCGGCAGCGCCGAGGGGGCGGTGCGCAAGACATCCCCCGGACGGAGCACCCTGCCGCCGTGGCCGCCGAAACCGCCGAGGGTGAAGGTGGCAGCGCTACCCAGGTAGTCGGGCACGTCCAGTCCACCGGCGAACAACACGTAGGTGCGCAGGCCAGGTCCGGCCGTCGCCCCGACGTCCAGGACCGCCCCGGCCGGCACGGTGAGCATGGCGCCCTGTGCGACCGGCTGATCGTCCACGGTGACCAGGGCCGGCGCCCCGGTCACGCAGACCGCGGTGGCAACGGCGAAGCGGAGCGACGGCCCGGCGACGGTGCATTCGAGCCCCGGAGCGCCCTCTGCATTGCCGAGCACGGCGTTGCCGAGACGGAAGGAACGGTCGTCCATGGGCCCGCTCGGGGGGACGCCGACGCTCCACAGCCCGGTGCGACCCGGCCAGTCCTGAACGGTCGTCATGGTGCCCGCCCGCAGGACTTCGACCCGCGGGTCGCGAGGCTGGACGTCGGCCAGGGTCGAAGTGCTGTGCACCGCAGCACGAAAGCGCTCGTCGGCCACCGCGGCCCGCAGCAGCGGCAGGTTGGTCTCGATGCCGTCCACACGAGTCTCGGCCAGCGCCGCAGCCAACCGATCCAGCGCATCCTCGCGGCTGGATCCGGTCGCAATCACCTTCGCCAGCAGGGGATCGTAGGTCGGGCTCACCTCGGTTCCGGTCTCGATCCAGCTGTCCACCCGCACGTCCTCGGCGAACGTGACACGGGTCAGCAGACCCGCGCTGGGCTGGTAGCCGGCCCCGACGTCCTCTGCGTAGATCCGCGCCTCGACCGAGTGCCCGGCGGACGTGGGCAGTACCGCTGGCAGCGGAGAGATCCCCTGTGCAAGCTGCAACATCCACTCGACCAGGTCCACTCCGAAGATCTGCTCGGTCACCGGGTGTTCCACCTGAAGGCGGGTGTTCACCTCGAGAAAGTAGGCCTGTTCGGCCCGGGCGTCGTAGACGAACTCCACGGTTCCCGCCGACCGGTAGGACACCGACTCGCCCAGCGCCACCGCCGAGCTGGTGATCCAGTCGCGGACCGGGTCGGGCAGCGACGGCGCGGGCGCCTCCTCGATGACCTTCTGGTTGCGGCGCTGCAGTGAACAGTCCCGATCGCCGAGCGCCACCACCCGGCCCTGGCCGTCGCCGAAGATCTGCACCTCGACGTGCCGGGCGTGCTCGACGAAACGTTCCACGAAGATGCCCTTGGTGCTGAAGTTCGCCTGCGCCAGTCGGCCGACCGCTTCGAACGCCTCGGTCAACTCGGCATCGTTGCGGCAGACCCGCATGCCGATCCCGCCACCGCCACCGGTCGCCTTGGCCATCACCGGGTAACCGACGTCCGCTGCTGCTGCCAACGCCGCCTCGGTGTCGGACAGCAACTCGCTGCCCGGAAGCATCGGCACACCCGCCGCCGCGGCGAGCGTCCGCGCGGTGTGCTTGGCGCCGAAGTCGGTGAGCTGTGCCGGCGTCGGGCCGACGAAGATCAGGCCTGCGTCGGTGACGGCCTCGGCAAATCCGGCATCCTCGGAGAGAAAGCCGTACCCCGGATGTATCGCGCCCGCGCCGTGTTGGCGGGCGGCCTCGATGATCGCCGCACCGCGCAGGTAACTCTCCCGCGCCGGGGCTGGTCCGAGCCGGACCGCGCTGTCTGCGAAGCGAACATGCGGACTGCCGCGGTCGGCGTCGGAGAACACGGCGACTGTGCCCAGGCCGAGCCGCCGCGCAGTGCGCATCACCCGCAGGGCGATCTCACCCCGGTTGGCTACCAGCAGGCTGTCGAACGCAAGGGCGGTCAAGGGTCAGACCGCTTCGTGACTGGCGGGTTCGGTCACGATCAGCTGAATGGGGGTCGGGTCGAACCCGTTGCAGGGGTTGTTGATCTGCGGGCAGTTGGAGATCAGCACGAGGGTGTCCATGTCGGCGCGGAGCACTACCCGCAGGCCCGGCGCGGACTGGCCGTCGACGATGCCGAGCGTGCCGTCAGCCTCGACGGGGACGTTCATGTACCAGTTGATATTGCTGACCAGATCCCGTTTGCCCAGCTTCCACAGGGCACCTTCGATCAGGAAGTTCTCCACACAGGCGTGCTGGTGGACGGTGTGGTGGCCGTAGCGCAGACTGTTGGACTCCTTGCTGCAGGCGCCGCCGATGGTGTCGTGCACCCCGCATTCGTCCGCGACGACGGTCATCATGGGCCGACCTTCGTTCGACCGCAGCACGCTGGTGGCGGTGAGCACGATGCTGGACTGGGCCGCGATCGTGTCGGGCGCGCTGTAACGCTCGGTGGTGTCGTCCGCGCGGTAGAGCAGGCAGTCCACCGCCTGGTTGCCACCGAGGTCGACGATGGACAGGTACTGGCCGGCGCGCACTATCCCCGACCACGGGGCACGCGCGGGCACCAGGTCGTCGAGCACCACCCGGCCGGTCGCGATCGTCTCCGAAACAGACCGCTCCACCGACGCCGTCATGCGGTCAGCCCAGGGAGTCCGCGGGCAACCAGGTAGCTTTCGGAATTCCGGTAGGCCCGCTCCGCCTCGGGGCTGGCCGACCATCGCGCGTCAGCAGGCGAGCTGGCGCTACCCCGCCAGCACAGCAGCTGAAGGTCGGAACTGGTGTATTCGGTGCGCGGATCCAACGGGTGCGCGGTGTCCACGATCAACACCGTCAGCGGCAGTTCGGCCAGCAACCGGACCGATTTTCCTGGGCCGGCGGAGCCCACGAACCGCAGCGCTCCGGTGCCGGAGACCCTGACTCCCTGGAAGAACGACAGGCTCGGCGGCACATCCCGTCGCTCCAGACCATGCTTGGCCGCGGCCAGGGTGAACAGTTCGCGGCCGGCCGGGCTGGGTCCCTGCGGGGATCCGTCGCCGTAGCGTGCGACGTTGTGGCTGAGGGTGCTGGTGCCACACAGTGCATCGTGCTGTCCCGAGGTGTCCGACACCACCGTGGCGAGCACCCGTCCGAGGTCTGACAGCAACAGCGCATCCTGCCCGAGGTAGGCCTGCCACTGCACCTTGGTCGTATCGGCGACGTTCAGCCGTTCGGAGGGCAGATCGGCGTTGTAGAGCAGGACGTGGGCGCAGGCGTCGCCGGTCAGGTCGGTCAGCTCGAGGGTGGTTCCGCGGGCGACGGTGAGGCTGGTGTAGTTACCGCCGGCGATCGTCTCGGCCCAGACCAGTCGGCTCGCGTCGACATCCAGTGGTGGCCGGGACCAGGAGTTCGCCGGAACCGTCGGCATCGTGCTGATGGCTCCGGCGGCGGCGCCAGCCTGACCACGCGCATGCTCGCGCGCTCCCTGTGGCGTACCTGTCGTCACATCCGCTCCCCGAATACCTGTCGCTTGATAGACAGACGATAGAAAGCGTTGGTGTCATCAGGCTGCCGCCATGTAAACACTGGGTTTCGGCGTGTGGCCACCGTTCCGGGTGTACGTTCTGTCAGCGCAGAGTGGGCTGTCCGCTGCATCCGTGGGGCAAGTGAGGAGACGCCGTGACGAGCTCGCCGCAGTCAGCCGGCCGGGCCAGGTTGATACCGAGCCAACGCACCGGAATGTCGGCCCGCGAAGAGATCCTCGACGCTGCGGGCGCGCTCTTCGCCGAGAACGGCTACGCGGCGACCTCGACCCGCAGCATCGCGCTGGCCGTCGGCATGAAGCAGGCATCGCTGTACTACCACTTCGCCAGCAAAGAGGACATTCTGGCGGGGCTGTTGGCCGGCACCATCGAGCCGTCACTCGAATTCTCCGGCCGGATCAGCCGCTCCCGCCTGCCCGCCCACGTGCAGCTGTACGCCCTCACCCACTTCGATGTGTCGCTGCTGGCCACCGGCCGTACGAATGTCGGCGCGCTGTACCAACTTGCCGAACTGCGCGGCGACAGGTTCGCCGAGTTCCGGCGGGATCGGCGGCGGCTTCGCGACGCCTACGGTCGCCGGGTCGTCGCGGGAGTACGCAGTGGAGTGTTCGAGCAGAATTCCTCGCTACGGCTGGCCACCGACCTGGTCTTCGCGATGGCCGAGAGTGTCATCGGCCTGCGGGGGACCGGCGAGGTCAGACCGGCTGAGATCGCCCCGGCCATCGCCGAGGGTTGCCTGAGGCTGCTGTCGTGCAGCGATGCCAACCTGCTGGCGGCGGTGTCGGCTGCGAAACCGCTGCTGGCGCAGGCAGGATGACCACCGGAACAGGCGGTTGCACAGGGGGGGACGGAAGCTGATGGCTGAGCAGCATGTGCGCTACCCCAACGGGGTGGTCGGGCCGATCGACGGCATGCAGGTCCCGCGCTACGCGGGGTTGACCACCTTCGCGCGGCTGCCCCGGTTGGAGGACGTCGATGCGTTCGATGTCGCGGTGGTCGGGCTGCCCTTCGACAGTGGCGTCAGCTACCGCCCGGGCGCACGCTTCGGTCCGGCCCACATCCGGCAGGCTTCACGACTGCTCCGCCCGTACAACCCGGCGCAGGACGCCGAGCCCTTCCGAAGCGCGCAGGTCGTCGACGCCGGTGACATCGGCTGCAACCCGTTCGACATCGCCGAGGCACTGCAGCAGGTCGAGGCCGGGCTGCTGCCGCTGATCGGTGACGGCCGGCCGTTCCTGGCGCTCGGAGGCGACCACACGGTGGCCCTGCCGGCTCTGCGGGCGGTGAACGCGGTGCACGGCCCGGTCGCGCTGGTGCACTTCGACGCGCACCTGGACACCTGGGACACCTACTTCGGGGCACCGTGCACGCATGGCACGCCCTTCCGGCGGGCATCGGAGGAGGGCCTTTTGCTGAAGGGGAATTCTGCGCACATCGGCATCCGGGGCTCGCTGTACGACCGGCAGGACCTGCTGGACGACGCCGACCTGGGCTTCACCATCGTGCATTGCCGCGACATCGACCGGATCGGTGTGGACGGCATTCTCGACCGGGTACGCGAGCGGGTCGCCGATGCGTCGTTGTACGTGTCGATCGACATCGATGTGCTCGATCCTGCCTTCGCCCCCGCGACCGGAACCCCTGAGGCCGGCGGCATGACCAGCCGCGAGCTGTTGGCCGTGCTGCGTGGTCTCAGCGACCTGCCGCTGGTGGGCGCCGACGTGGTCGAGGTTTCGCCCGCCTACGACCATGCCGAGATCACGGCGGTGGCGGCTGCGAATCTCGCCTACGAACTGGTGACCATCATGGCGTCCGGGGTCAACCGATGAGCGCGGCAGCCGCACCGATCAGCTGGCCCGACGGCAAGCGCGCCGCGGCGTCCTTCAGCTTCGACATCGACGCCGAGTCCGCCGTGCTGTGGAACGCCCCGCACAACGCTGACCGGATGAGTGTGATGAGCCATCAGGCCTACGGGCCCCTGGTAGGCGTGCCCAGGTTGCTGGCGTTGCTCGACAAGCACCGCATCAGGTCCACGTTCTTCGTGCCGGGCTACACCGCGCACTGGTACCCGGCGGTCATCCGTGACATCGTCGCGGCCGGCCATGAGATCGCGCACCACGGTTACCTGCACGAGCAGCCCACCAGCCTGAGCGCCGAAGAAGAGGTCAGGGCGGTCGATCGCGGCCTGCAGGCGCTGGAAGAAGTCGCCGGGGTGCGGCCGGTCGGTTACCGCGCACCGATGTGGGACCTGTCCTGGCGGACGCCGGCGCTACTGGCTGAGCGGGGCTTTCTGTACGACTCCAGCCTGATGGACGCCGATGTCCCCTACGAGCTGGCGGTCACTCCGGGCTCGGCGCGGTCGCTGGTGGAGATCCCGATCCAGTGGGCGCTGGATGACTGGGAGCAGTACTGCTTTCTGCCGGATGTCTCCGGTTCCGGTCTCATCGAGACTCCGGCGAAGGCACGGGAGCTGTGGCAGGCCGAGTTCGAGGGGCTGCGTTCGGTGGGCGGTTGCTGGGTACTGACCAATCACCCGTTCCTGTCTGGGCGCCCCTCTCGCGCGCAGCAGCTGGATGAGCTGATGGCCCACGTGCTCGGCTACACAGACGTGTGGGTCGCCAGCCTGGCCGACATTGCCACGCACGTGCGGGGACTCGGGCTGAGCCCTCGTTCAATCGACTACCCGATCGGACTGCCCGACCCGGCATAGTCATCTTCCTACCCTGCACTTAACTTCGGCTCAGGTGGCTCGAACCCCTTGATGCTGGGTGTGGGAGCCGATTTGCCCTACCACCTATGTGAAAACTAAGTGGGACGAACCTTTTGTTCACGTCCCGTTTGCCCTCCTGGACCGGCAACGAAGGGCAGCCCTGGGTAAGAACGCCCTTGGTGCCCAGCCCAC
>JBBQFE010000029.1:0-13091 GCA_038321605.1 Mycobacteriales bacterium
CCTTGATCTCGACCAGCACGACGACCTGCTTGCCCGCCTCTGCCGCGTCGATGAGCGAGTCGACGATGGGGGAGTCCCCGGACGTTCGGTACAGAGTCTGCTTGATCGCCAGCACGTTGGGGTCTGCGGCGGCCTGCTCGATGAATCGCTGCACGCTCGTGGCGAACGATTCGTAGGGGTGATGGACCAGCACGTCCCCCTCGCGCAGGGTGGCGAAGACCGACTTCGGGGTCTCGCCCTCGGCGAACCGGGGATGCGTGGCGGGCACGAAGGGACGTTCCTTCAGCGAGGGCCGGTCCACGTCGTAGATCTGCCACAGTGCGGTCAGATCCAGTAGTCCGGGCAACTGCTGAACATCCTCCGGTTGCACGTCGATCTCGCTCGTCAGCAGCGCCAGGATCGAGGTGTCGATGTCCTCGGCCACCTCCAGACGCACCGGCGGCCCGAAACGGCGCCTGACCAGTTCGCGCTCCAGGGCCTGCAGCAGGTCCTCGTCCCGATCCTCGTCCACCTCGAAATCGGTGTTACGAGTCACCCGGAACAGGTGGTGCTCCACGACGTGCATCCCGGGAAACAGCGCGTCGAGGTGTGCAGCGATCAGATCCTCGAGCGGAAGGTACTCGGCGACCTCGGCGTTCTGGCTGACCACCACGAACCGTCGCACGTTGTTGGGAACCTTGATTCTTGCGAAACGATCGATGTCTGAGCCGGCGTCCCGGACGATCACCGCCAGGTTCAGCGAGAGTCCGGAGATGTACGGGAACGGGTGTGCCGGATCCACTGCCAGCGGGGTGAGTACCGGAAAGATCTTGGAGTGGAAGTACTCGCTCAACTCGGCCTGCTGGCTCGCGGCGAGGTCGCCCCATCGGAGGATCCGGATGCCCTCGGCGGCCAGTGCGGGCTCGATGTCGGTGAGAAAACACTGTGCATGCCGCAAGGTCAGCTCGTGGCTGCGCTCGGCGACCATGGCAAGTCGCTCGCGGGGCGACAACCCATCGGGTGACCTGACGGCCAGACCCATCTCCTGACGTCGCTTGAGCCCGGCGACGCGAACCATGTAGAACTCGTCCAGGTTGCTGGCGAAGATCGACAGGAACTTCATCCGCTCCAGCAGCGGCTGGCGTCGATCCTCTGCGAGCGCAAGCACCCGGGCGTTGAAGTTCAACCAGGACATCTCGCGGTTGGAGTACCGGTCGGCCGGCAGCGCCGGCAGTTCCGCCGACCGTGGCGTCGCACCGTGCGCGAGGTCCTCAAGATCCGAAGGGGTAGCGGTGTCGGTCATGGGGCACATCATGCCCGGTTCAGGTAAACGGTTGAAGCTCGGCGAGCATCGACCGGGTGTGGGTCCCCACGCCCAGCGCGAGACACTGCTGCAGATCGGCGGGAGTGTCGACATCGCAGCGTGCTGTGCGGGCGGCCCGCAGAGCGATGCTCCCGCCGGCTGCATGACGTCCCGCCGATCCGATTCCGAACTGCGGCAACAGTTCGACACCGGTGGTCACGGCCAACATCGTCGTGCCGCTGCCCTCGACGTCGGCCACGAAGGAGCGCCGGTGGCCGGCCGCCTGTTCGATCACGCCGAGCACATCCTCGGCACGAAGGCAGGGTAGATCCGCGACCATCGCAAGCAGTGCGGCGTCCGGCGCAGCCATCCGCACCCTGGCGGCAGCCGCCCTCAGCGCCGCGTTGAGGCCACCGCCGGCGTCGGGCAGCATGCCGACACCGGGCACGACGTCTGACAACGGCTGGGAGCTGATCACATGCACGCCGACGATCGTCTGCCGGGCTGCACCGGCGTCAGGGTTGGCCGACTCCGGTCGGCGCATCGCCCGGGCAGCGGCGACGGCGGCCAGCGCGTCCAGCTGGATGGCCCGGACCAGTCGGCGGTGCGTGCCTTCATCGGGTGTGGCGCCCCGCAACCTGGACTTGCCGGTACCTCCGGCGCGCACCGGAACGAGAACCTGCCATTGCACCCCGCGAAGTCTGCCACCACTGCGCTCACGGACGGTCGGGGGCGGCTGCGCGCGCCGCCGCCGACCAGGGAGCACCCGCTGGACCGCGGATTCGACTAACGTCTCAGCCACATCCGACCGGCGGGCCGGCGGTCTGCGTGCAGCAGTCGCCGCGGCCCGAACCACGAGCGAGGAGCCAGGTGGGCAGAATGCGACCGGAGAAGGCCGGTCCGTACTTCAGGTTCTGCATCATCATCGTGTACCCGCTGTCGAGCCTGTTCTGGAAGCGGCGCTGGCAGGGTCTGGAGAACATCCCCCGACAGGGTCCGGCGATAGTGGCCATGAACCACATCTCCTACGCCGACCCGTTCGTGATCGGGCGGTTCATGTGGGACGCCGGACGGGTGCCCAGGTTCCTGGCCAAGGCGAGTCTGTTCCACGCGCCGATCACCGGCAGGATCGTCACCGGCGCCGGCCAGATCCCGGTCTACCGTGGTACTGCGGACGCCGATCATGCCCTGCGCGCCGCGGTTGCGGCCCTCGACCGCGGCCAGATCGTGTTGATCTACCCCGAGGGCACGGTGACCCGGGATCCCGAGTTCTGGCCGATGCAGGCCAAGACCGGGATCGCCCGACTGGCACTGCTGGCCCCTGACGTCCCGGTGTTGCCGCTGGGCCAGTGGGGCTCGCAGCACTTTCTCAACTTCTATGCCCGCCGTTTTCGGCCGTTGCCCCGCAAGACGGTCTCCGTCTCGGTCGGCGCTCCGCTCGATCTGCGCGATTTCGCCACCGGGGGAGCCACCCCCGCGGTGCTGCACGCGATGACCGAGCACATCATGATCGCCGTCCGCGAGCAGGTCGCCGCCCTTCGCGGCGAGTCACCCCCCGGACAGTTCTACCCACGGCCGGCGGTCGTCGGCGTGGGCGGCCGCGACGGGGTGCGTACGCCGGCACCCGGCCCGCTCGGTAGGTTCCGGCGGCGCGGCCACGACGATCAGACACAGGAGCGGGCATGAGAGCAGCGGTACTGGGGTCGGGCTCGTGGGGGACCGCTTTCGCCAAAGTCCTGGTGGATGCGGGCACCGAGACGGTCATGTGGGCGCGGCGGCCGGAACTGGCTGCGGCCATCGACGGCGATCACGTCAACCCCGACTACCTGCCGGGCATCGCGTTGCCCGCTGCGTTACGGGCCACCGCGGCGGCCGAGGTCGCGCTGGCAGGCGCCGATCTGGTGGTGCTGGCAATTCCGTCCCAGTCGTTGCGGACGAACCTGGCCGGCTGGGTGGACATGCTGCCGCCGGATGTCACTCTGGTCAGCCTGATGAAGGGGATCGAACTCGGCACCGTCAAGCGGATGAGTGAGGTGATCGCCGACGTCTCCGGAGCGGCTGCCGACCGCGTGGTGGTGGTGTCGGGTCCCAATCTCGCGCGGGAGATCGCGCTGGGCCAGCCGACCGCGACCGTGGTCGCGTGCAGCGATCTCGAGCGGGCGAGTCAGGTCCAGGCGGCCTGTAATGCTCCCTATTTCCGCCCGTACACCAACGCAGACGTGATCGGGACCGAGCTGGGTGGCGCGGTCAAGAACGTGATCGCGCTGGCCTGTGGCATGGCCGCCGGTATGGGTTTCGGTGACAACACCCTCGCCTCGCTGATCACCCGCGGGCTGGCCGAGACCAGCAGACTGGGGATGGCACTCGGCGCCGACCCGCTCACGTTTGCGGGGCTGGCCGGACTCGGCGATCTGGTGGCGACGTGCGCCTCGCCGCTGTCGCGCAACCGGACCTTCGGGGTCCGGTTGGGTAAGGGTGACAGCCTGGAACTGGCACAACAGGCCACGCACGGGCAGGTGGCCGAGGGCGTCAAGTCCTGCAGATCGATCCTGGATCTGGCGGAGCGGTGCGGAGTGGATGTGCCCATCGTGCGCGAGGTGGAGTCGGTCTGCCACGGTGACTCATCGCCCAGCCGGGCCGTACAGCGTCTGATGAGCCGCTCCACGAAGAGCGAGTAGGCATCGACTAGCCTCGGTCATCGTGGCGAAACGCATCCGCATTGCACTGGTCTACGGGGGACGTAGCAGCGAACACCCGATTTCCGTCGTCAGCGCCGGGAGCATCCTGGCCGCGATGGATCCCGACCGGTACGACGTGGTCACCATCGGCATCACCCGTGACGGTTCCTGGGTGCACACCGAGGTCGATCCGGCTCAGCTGCAGATCAGCGGCCGCCACCTGCCCGAGGTGCTCGCTCCCAAGTCGGAACAGGCGCCACAGCGCGCAGACGAGCCGCCGAGCCGGGTCGGCACCTCCGTCGTCCCGGTGTTCGGCTCACCGTCGGCGGTGCGGCTGCTGGACGGCGTGGACGTGGTCTTTCCGGTGTTGCACGGCGCCTACGGCGAGGACGGCACGGTCCAGGGCCTGTTCGAGATGGCCGGAATCCCTTATGTGGGCTCCGGGGTGCTGGCCAGCGCGGCCGGCATGGACAAGGTCTTCACCAAGACGTTGTTGCAGGCTGCTGGTCTGCAGGTCGGCAGCTATCGCGTCGTGCGCCGGGGAGAGGTCCTGGCACCCGCTGACATCGAGCATCTCGGCCTTCCGGTGTTCGTCAAGCCTGCCAGGGCCGGATCGAGCGTGGGCATCACCAAACTCCGCTCCTACGACCAGCTCGCCGACGCGTTGGCATTGGCCTTCGAGCACGACCACAAGGTGATCATCGAGGCAGCCGTCGCCGGACGGGAGATCGAGTGCGGGGTGCTCGAGGATGCCGACGGCACGGTATCGGCTTCGCTGCCCGCCGAGATCCGGTTGCACCCTGACTTCGACTGGTACTCCTTCGACGCCAAGTACCTCGATGACGCCTGTGACTTCGACATTCCGGCTCACCTCGGCGCACCGCAGATCGCGGCCATCCAGCGGGCCGCCTGCACCGCCTTTCGGACTCTGGAGTGCTCGGGCCTGGCGCGGGTCGACTTCTTCCTGACCCCCGCCGGGGAGCTGGTGGTGAACGAGATCAACACCATGCCGGGCTTCACCCCGATCTCGATGTACCCGCGGATGTGGGCAGAATCCGGCGTGCCGTATCCCGAACTGATCGACCGGCTGGTGGCGACCGCACTCTCCCGCGACAGCTGAGACACACCTACTCGAGGCGGCGGGAACCACCGGTCCACGGTTGCCGGTGAGTTCAGCAGACGGGGAGTTTGGGGTTACTGCTGTTGCCCGCAGCGTCGGTGGCTGAGCAGAGTTGGGGTAGTTGCTCGATGGCCTTGGCGAGGTCGGGCAGCGGCTGATCCTGGCCGGCGGGCACCGTGACCTCGATGTAGACGCTCCGGTCCACCGCGGTGTAGACGGTCTGTGACTTCTGCGGGTCCGGCTGCCAGAGGACTCCGCTGACATCCACGGGTTGCGCCGCCGCGGGGGTGTTGAAGATGGTGGGTTTGGCGACCCCGCACCTGATCACGATCGCCGGGTTTCCCCACGCCGCGACGAAGGACGAGTCGGTGTCGGTCTTTCGCGGGTTGAGGGTGCCCAGCTGCACCGGCAGCCCGGAGAACAGTTTCACGCAGGCGGCGCTGATGGCTTCGGTCGGTGCGGGTGGCGCCGCCACCTTCACCGCGGGCAACACCCCGGCGGCATTCGGGTCAGTTGGCTTCGAGGTCGAGGTCGGGTGTCCGGCGGTGAAGACGAATGCCAGCACGACCGTTATCGGCAATGCCAGGAGCGTCGCGATCACGGCCGGGCGGCTGACACGGGCTGCGATGACGGACCTGCCGGTGAGCTCAGGCTGACGAGCGGTCAGATGTGGACGACGGGGCAGGTCAGCGTGCGGGTGATACCAGGAACCGACTGTACCTTCGCCACCACGAGTCGCCCGAGTTCGTCGACGTCGGAGGCCTCTGCCCGCACGATGACGTCGTAGGGTCCGGTGACGTCCTCTGCGAGGGTCACTCCGGCGATCGATGAGATCTCGGTGGCCACGTGAGCTGCCTTGCCGACCTCGGTCTGAATGAGGATGTAGGCCTGAACCGTTTCGGACACGGTGCGTCCTTTCGTCGTCGTTGGCGATTGGTAGCAGGTAGCGCTGAGGAGAACCTAGCGCAGCCCGACCACACCGACATGTGAAGATTCTCTTGTACGGCGTTCGTGCACTCCCGGCCGGGAGAGCAGCCGCCTGAGACTGTACGCACTGGAGGCGGGTCAGATTTCCGAGCCGAGAACGATCGCCGACGTGGGTGAGTTCGGCCTCATCGACCGGATAACCGCTGGCCTGGCGGCCGCTTCCCACAGCACCGCGACCGTGTTGGGACCGGGCGACGATGCAGCGGTGGTCTCGACCTCGGACGGCCGGGTGGTGATCAGCACCGACCTGCTGATCGAGAACCGGCACTTCCGCAGGGACTGGTCCACCGCCAACGACGTCGGTCGGAAGGCGGCGGCACGCAACTTCGCGGACATCGCCGCGATGGGCGCGGTGCCCACCTCGCTGGTGGTCGGCCTGGCCGCACCCGGAAGCTGCGAGCTGTCCTGGATCGACGCGCTGGTGGCCGGGCTGGCCGAGGAGTGTGGTCAGCTGGGAGCGGCGGTGGTCGGCGGCGACATCAGCGCCGCCGAGAGCATCGTGCTCGCGGTAACCGCCCTGGGCGATCTGCAGGGCCGGGAGCCGGTGTTGCAGTCGGGTGCCCGACCCGGACAGGTTGTGGCGGTGTGCGGACGCCTGGGGTGGGCCGCGGCGGGTTTCGCGGTGCTGTCGCGGGGGTTCCGCTCACCGGTGCAGGTGGTCAACGCCCACCGCCGTCCAGAACCCCCATACGGCCAGGGCCCGCGGGCAGCCCAGGCCGGTGCGACGTCGATGACCGACGTATCGGACGGGTTGATCGCCGACCTCGGCCACATAGCCGCCGCCAGCGGGGTACGGATCGAGCTGCGCGGCGATGCCCTGGCTCCGACGTCCAAGCTTCGCGATGTGGCGTCCGCGCTCAACGTCGATCCGCTCACCTGGGTACTGACCGGCGGCGACGACTACGCGCTGGTGGCGACCTTCCCGACCTTCGCGTCGGTGCCCACCGACTGGACCTCGATCGGCATCGTCAAAGAAGGCGAAGGGGTCAGGGTCGACGGGATGCGCTGGTCCGAGGGCGGCCACGCGCATTTCGCCTGAGTGTCGATGAGCACCCTGCCAGACAGGGAAGATGCTGGCCGCCACGAGCATCGAGCTCCGGCCAGGGGAAACAATTCAGGGCCGGCTCCGGATGATCCCGGACCGGCCCTGCTGCTCGCGGCTCTGCGCGAAGGTCGTACTGAAGCTGTTGGCGCCAGAAGAGGCTGCCCAGAACCAGGCTGCCTGAACTAGGCGCGGGTGACCTTGCCCGCCTTGAGGCAGGACGTGCAGACGGTCACACGACGACGGGTGCCCGGTGCGACGAGCGCCCGGACGGTCTGCACGTTCGGGTTCCAACGTCGGTGGGTACGACGGTGGGAGTGCGAGACGGACATGCCGAAGCCGGGCCCCTTGCCGCAGACATCGCAGTGGCTGGCCACAATGGCCTCCTCAGATTCTCGTGGTGAAGGTGTTTCAGGGCGTGCTTGTTTCGCGAACATCGGATGATCACGAAGCGCCACGGCGATGGATCCCGCCAAGGCAACCGGTCAAGTGTAGCCAGGCGCCGGCAGCGGATCAAAACGGGGCTTGCCCGGTCCGCGGCGCGTCCTGGCCCGGGTCCGCTCCGTCCGCGCCCAGTAGGGTGGCCGCCAGACGACACCACGGGCGACGGGGGGCTGGGCATGCTGGCGCAGCTGGACGCCTCGGCCGTGCGGCGGTGGTGCACAGCCGCGGCGGACGACCTGCACGCGCACCGCGCCGAGATCGACGACCTGAACGTATTTCCGATTCCCGACGGTGACACCGGCACGAACCTGTCGTTGACCATGCGTGCCGCGGTGGACGCCGTCACCAGTGACCGCTCGGCCACCGCCGGCAGCGTGCTTGCGGCGATGGCGACGGGTGCGGTGATGGGTGCCCGGGGAAACTCCGGCGTGATCCTGTCGCAGGTACTGAGAGGTCTGGCCGACACCGTGGGTGGTGCGGTGGAGGCCGACGGCCCGCTCCTGCTGCGCGCGCTGATCGGTGCCAGCGACGCCGCCTACGCCGCTGTGTCCGAGCCGGTGGAGGGCACGATCCTGTCGGTCATCCGTGGTGCCTGCGAGGCGGCGACCCTGGTCGAGTCCGCCGGCCGCAGCGGATTGGTGGACGTGGTCTCTGCGGCAGCCGAAGGTGCCAGACAGGCTCTGCTGAGGACGCCGGAACAACTGGCGGTGCTGGCCCGGGCGGGTGTCGTGGACGCCGGCGGGCGGGGACTGGTGGTAGTGCTGGACGCGCTCGACTCGGTGGTCACCGGGCGCCAGCGTGACCCGTCGGACCGGCCGGCGCAGAGCAACCGGTCCGGGCTGAACGCCAGCCGGGAGTCCGGCAGCGAGGAGTTCGGCTACGAGGTCCAGTACCTGCTGCACGCCGAAGCTGCTGCCGTGACCGAACTCAAACAGGTCCTGCTCGGCATCGGCGATTCGCTCGTGGTGGTGGGCACCGGCGAAGGGCTCTACAACGTCCATGTCCACGTGGCGGACGTCGGCGCGGCCATCGAGGCGGGGATCGAAGCCGGCCGGCCACACCGCATCACGGTCACCCGCTTCGCCGATCAGGTCGCTGCCGAACCTGCGCCGGACTCCCGAGCCGGCATCGCGGTGGTGGCGGTCACCCCGGGCGAGGGCCTGGCCGATCTGTTCCGTGCCGAAGGGGTGCTGGTGGTCGACGGCGGCCCGACGGACAACCCCTCCACCGCCGAGGTGCTTGCCGAGATCGTGGCCAGTCAGGCGGCGCGAGTCATCCTGTTGCCCAACGCCTCGCCGGTAGGTGGCGTCGCGGAATTGGCAGCTCGGGAGGCTCGCGAACGTGGCATCTCGGTCTCGGTGATTCCCACCAAATCGCCGGTGCAGGGCCTGGCCGCGGTTGCCGTTCACGATGAATCCCGTCGGTTCGACGACGACGTGATCGCGATGGCCGAGGCCGCGGCGGCCACCCGGTTCGCCGAGGTCACGGTGGCGGTGCGGGAGGCCATCACCTACGTCGGACGCTGCGCGGCCGGCGACGTGCTGGGTCTCATCGACGGCGAGGTGGTCGTCATCGGCGCGGAGGTGACCGCGGTGGCCATCGGACTGGTGGAACGACTCATCGGCGCGGGCGGCGAGCTCGTCACGGTCCTCGTCGGCTCGGACCCCACGGCCGAGGCTGCGGCGGCGGCCCTGCAGCGGCACGTGGCCGACCACCACCCGCTGGTGGAGATCAGCTCGTTCAGCGGCGGCCAACCGCACTTTCCGTTGCTCATCGGCGTGGAGTAGCCGGGTGGTTCCGCGGCGCGCAGCATGCTGCGGTATCGGAGGGCTCTGGCAGAGTTGACGCCATGGCCACCCGAGAGACGCTGCTGCGCGACGTGGTCGGGGGCAAGGCGGCGAAGGCCCTGGAGAAATCGCTCGAGCTGACCACGGTGGGCCAGCTGCTGCGGCACTACCCGCGGCGCTACAGCGAGCGCGGTGAGCTCACCGATCTGGCGCGCCTCGTCGAGGGTGAGGACGTCACCGTCCAGGCCCAGATCGAGTCGGTGAGCAGTCGCCGGATACCGGGGCGCAAGCTGCACATCCTCGAGGTCACGATCAGTTCTGGACAAAGCAGGGCCTCGTTGAGTTTCTTCAACCAGCCGTGGCGTGAGAAGGAACTGACGCCTGGTCGCAGCGGTTTCTTCGCCGGCAAGGTCAGCCGGTTTCGCAGCAAGCTCCAGCTCAACACTCCCGACTACGTCTTGGACGACGAGCTGGACGACCTCACCGCGCGGGACTTCGCCGGCACGCTCATCCCGGTGTACCCGGCGGCCGCCGGCATGCCGTCCTGGACCATCGCACGCTGTATCGGCCTGGTGCTCGACCAGCTCGACGACGTGGCGGATCCACTCCCGTTCGAGGTGAAGGCCCGGGCCGGACTGGTCGACCTGGACTCAGCGCTGCGACATATCCACCGCCCCGATGACCGGGCCGAACACGCAGCTGCCAGGCATCGTCTCGCCTTCGATGAGGCCTTCGGCGTCCAGCTGATCCTCGCCCAGCGCCGGCATGCCCAGGCGGCCGACCCGGCGGTTTCCAGGCCCGCCGTTGCCGACGGCCTGCGCGAGGCGTTCATCGAGCGGTTGCCGTTCACCCTCACCGCCGAGCAGGCCGACATCGTCGCCGTGCTCTCGGCCGAACTCGCACGCGAGCACCCGATGCAGCGGCTGCTGCAGGGCGAGGTCGGCTCCGGCAAGACCGTGGTCGCCCTGCACGCGATGTTGCAGGTGGTCGACTCCGGGGCGCAGGCCGCGCTGCTGGCGCCGACCGAGGTGTTGGCGGCCCAGCACGAGGCGACGGTGCTGCAGTTGCTCGGCGAACTCGCCGGCGCGGGACAGCTCGGTGGGGCCGAGCGTTCCACCCGGGTCACCTTGCTGACCGGGTCGATGTCGGCCCCGGCGCGACGAGCGGCGCTGCTGGACGCTGCGTCGGGCGCGGCCGGCATCGTGATCGGCACCCATGCGCTCATCCAGGACCACGTGCAGTTCGCCGACCTGGGAATGGTCGTGGTCGACGAGCAGCACCGGTTCGGCGTTGAACAGCGAGATGCCCTTCGCAACAAGGCGAAAGCGCCACCGCACATGTTGGTGATGACCGCGACACCGATCCCGCGCACAGTGGCGATGACCGTCTACGGCGACCTCGAGGTCTCGGAGCTGAGGCAGCTTCCGTCCGGTCGGTCCAGGATCGAGACCACGGTGGTGCCGGTGGTCGACAAGCCGGCCTGGCTGGACCGGGTCTGGGAACGGGTGCACAAAGAGGTCGCCAAGGGTCGTCAGGTCTACATCGTCTGCCCGCGGATCGGCGACGGCGAAGAGGTCGACGAATCCGGCGCCGATCAGGGTGTTCCCGCGGAGGAGGAGAACATGCAGACGGCGGCCGTGCTGTCGACCTACGCCGAGCTTTCTGCCGGCCCGCTAAGCGGCCTGCGACTGGCGATCATGCACGGCAGGCTGCCGGCAGAGGCCAAGTCGGCGGTGATGGCCGACTTCACCGCCGGCAGCTGCGACGTCCTGGTGTCGACGACGGTGATCGAGGTCGGCGTCAACATTCCCAACGCAACGCTGATGATCATCATGGACGCCGACCGCTTCGGGGTGTCGCAGCTGCATCAACTTCGGGGGCGGGTGGGACGAGCCTCGTACCCGGACGGCGGCGCGGACGGTAAAGGCGCGGACGGTAAAGGCGCGGGCGGTACTGCAGATGTCAGCACGGACGAAGCAGCAGATCGCCGCAACTACTGCCTGCTGGTTACCAGGCTGCCGGTCGGTCATCCTGCACACCGCAGGCTTCAGGCGGTCGCCGAGACGAGTGACGGCTTTGCGTTGGCCAAGCTGGACCTGGCCGAACGGCGCGAGGGAGACGTGCTCGGAGACCTGCAGTCGGGGCGCAAGTCACGGCTGAAGCTGTTGTCCCTGCTGCGTGACGAGCAGTTGATCGCTGATGCCCGAGTCGAGGCGCAGGCGGTCATCGACGCCGATCCGGAACTGTCCGGACACCCCGAGCTGCGGGAGTTCCTGGCGGACGCCTTCGACGCCGATCGTGCTGAATTCCTGCACAAGTCATAAATCTCGACGGGGTTAACACGTTCGTATCGCACCAAGGCCTCCGCCGGTCTAACGTGGTCCCCCGTGACGCGGATCGTTGGGGGAACGGCGCGAGGTCGCAGGCTGGCAGTGCCGCCGCGGGGAACTCGACCGACGTCGGAGCGCGCTCGTGAGGCGCTGTTCAACACCCTGGCAACCGAGCTGGAACTGGATGGATGCCGGATCCTCGACCTGTTCGCCGGTTCAGGTGCGGTCGGCATCGAGGCGCTGTCCAGGGGCGCCTCGGCCGCGGTATTCGTCGAATCCGACCACCGGGCGGCCACGATCCTGCAGGACAACCTCGCCACGGTCGGCCTGCCCGGTGCAACGCTGCACCGCTGCACCGCTGAGACCTACCTAGGCGCCGTCGGGGCTGACGAACCCTTCGACATCGTCTTCGCCGATCCGCCCTACTCGGTACCGGCCTCGATCATCGCCAGGTTGCTGGACTGCATCGCCGAGGAACGCTGGCTGGTTTCCGGTGGCATCGTCGTCGTCGAAAGGTCCTGGCGGGATCCGGAACCCGACTGGCCAGGTGAGATAAAGGCCATCAAGCAGCGCCGCTACGGCGAGGGTTGCCTTTGGTACGGTCGCCGCGGATAACTGAGTCTCGTTTACCCGACAGCGAAGGTGCCGATGAGCGTCGAGCAGGCCGTGCGCAGAGCCGTGTGCCCCGGATCGTTCGACCCCGTGACGAACGGGCACCTCGACATCATCGGCCGAGCCGCCGACCTGTACGACGAGGTCGTGGTCGCCGTCCTCATCAACAAGACCAAGTCGAGCCTGTTCACAGTTCCTGAGCGGCTGGACCTGCTGTCCCAGGTGACCTCCCAGTACCCGAACGTGCGCATCGACTCGTTCCACGGGCTGCTGGTGGACTACTGCCGGGCCAACGGGATTCCGGTGATCCTCAAGGGAATCCGTGCGGTCAGTGACTTCGACTATGAGCTGAAGATGGCTCAGATGAACCGTGGCCTGGCCGGCATCGACACCCTTTTCATGCCGACCAACCCCGAGTACAGCTTTCTGGCCTCCAGCCTCGTCAAGGAGATCGCCACCTATGGTGGTGACATGAGCAGCATGGTCCCGCCCCTGGTCCATGCCCGGATGCTCGCCCGGATCGAGGAGAACAACAGACGTGACTGATCACACTCTTGCCCGCGCCGACGAGGTGCTGACGGAGCTGGTCGAGCTGGTGGAGACCGCGCGCACGCTGCCGATGTCGTCCTCGTGCGTGCTGCCCCGGGAGCGGACGCTCGATCTGCTCGATGCGCTGCGTGAGGTGCTGCCGCCGGAGATGATGCAGGCTCGCCGGGTGGTCGCGCAGCAGGACCGGATGCTGGCCGAGGCCACCGAGCGAGCCGCGGAGCTCGTACGCGCCGCCGAGGAGGAGGCCAACACCCTGGTCG
>JBBQFE010000030.1:0-12980 GCA_038321605.1 Mycobacteriales bacterium
CCCCGCCACACCCAACCCGCCCTCGTCTAACACGGGGTGCGGCCTGGCACACCCTCACCTGAACCAGCCACACCCTCACCTGAACCAGCCACACCGCCGGCCGAACCGGCCACGCCGCCGGCCGAACCGGCCACGCCGCCGGCCGAACCGGCCACGCCGCGAGGGATGTCGAGCTAGCGACGAAGGGGGAACTCCGACGAGGTCGACCGGTCATCGAGCCTTGGCGGGAAGCCGGATGACTCGATGGCGCGCCAGCATGCCAACCGTGACCGCCAGATCGCGTTGAGCAAGAGCGTCTTCAGATCGCGTTGAGAGTAAAACGCCCGTCGCGGTCCTCGAAGTAAACGACTACCGCATAGTCCGAGCCACTGATCGCGCCGTGGCAAACCGTGACGACACCTTGCGCAACCCTGGCCGTAGCCGGGCAATCCATCCGCGTCACGTCTCCGCCGTCGGAGGTGATTCGGTGGCTCACGTCCGTGGCAAGCGTCGCACCGGGCAGCGCGTCACCGGAAGGGGCGCGCGACAGCTGTCCGGTCAGGGGTCCGCCCGTGCCTGGGCCAGCGGTACCTGGGCCGGCGCTGGCACCGGTGATCAGCACCAAGGCGGCAACGACAAGTACCCCGAGCAGCGCCACCGCGGACAGCACGAGGCTGGTGATCGCCAGACCGCGACCAGCCTTCGGAGCGGTCTGCTGAACCGGGTACGGGACGGGGTGGCGGGCGTCATAGGGCGTAGGCCAAGACTGAGCCGGGTTCGCTGGCCGGTACGGGTCGTCCATGGCGTGCCCCCTGTATCAATGGTCAAATAGTCGTAATGCAACCTACCCGCAGGGCAGGGACCCCGCCCGCCATTCGGAACCTCGCAGCGGTCGGACAGACTGATCCCGAATTTGCTGCCAGGCGTTACCGACGCCGTATCCTCACGATCGGAGCCCGCGTTGCTGAGAGGTACCAGGGTTGGTCTGCGCGCCCGCCACGAGTCGGACGTACTCGTTCTGCAGGCCGAGCTGTACGACGACGTGTCGGTGCGGGTGCGTGCAGATTCCCGCCCCTGGCGGCCGCTTCCGCCGGTGGCCGCGACATCGCCCTATCGCGCTGCTGACGCCAAGGACGACGTCGCCGTCTTCTCTGTGGTTGAAATGGACGATGGTGGTTCGC
Source organism: Mycobacteriales bacterium (assembly GCA_038321605.1). Lineage (GTDB taxonomy): Bacteria > Actinomycetota > Actinomycetes > Mycobacteriales > Jatrophihabitantaceae > Jatrophihabitans_A. The sequence continues at coordinate 1,161 of JBBQFE010000030.1, forward strand.
TCGCGGGGGAAGCGCTCCTGTGGGGCATCGACACCCATAACCGCTGCGCGCATCTCGGCATCTCGCTGCGGCCCGCCTACCGCGGTCGGGCCCTGGGAAGTGACGTGGTGAACGTGCTGTGCCGATACGGGTTCGACATTCGCGGCCTCAACCGATTGCAGGTGGAGACCCTGTCGGACAACGCCGCGATGATCGCGGCCGCGAAGAAGTCAGGATTCGTCGTCGAAGGGGTGCTCCGGAGAGCAGCCTGGGTCGAGGGCAGGTTCATGGACGAGACAGTTCTGGGACTGTTGGTCGAGGACTGGTCGAGTCGCTGATCGACCCGCTGACCACCCCCGCTGCCACTGCTGCTGCCACTACTGCTGCCACTACTGCTGGCGCAGCCGCGACCTTGGGCTAGGACGGGTTTTCGCGGCGGAACTCCTCGCGAACCTTGTGGGCTATCTCTTCCTGCTGCTCCCCCTGCTCGGCGAGCTCCTCATCACCGAACGCATTGCCGAGCACTTCCTTGGCCTTACCGACCACGACGTTCTCCCACGTTGCAGGAGACTCGGGTACGCCGAGTTCCTGCAGCTCTGCTTCGGTCTGATCCGCGTCGTCTGCCATGGTCCCGAGACTAGGCCATACCGACCTGGACATCACCTCTGCTTCCAACCTTCACAAATACCCACGCTACCGTCGAATGAATGGATACCTTTTCATTCGGCCCCTTTCCCGTCCACCGCATCGGTTTCGGCGCGATGCAGCTGCCCGGCCCCGGCGTCATGGGACCGCCGCGTGATCATGCTGAGGCGGTCGCAGTGCTGCGGCGCGCAGTCGATCTCGGCGTCAACCACATCGACACGGCGCAGTTCTATGGACCCGATGTAGCAAACGAACTCATCCGAGAGGCGCTGTACCCCTACGCAGAAGGCCTTGTGCTGGTCTCGAAGGTCGGGGCGTTGCGCGATGACAAGGGCGGCTGGCTTCCCGGCCAGCGGCCCGAGCAGCTGCGTTCGGCAGTCGAGGCCAACCTACGAAGCCTGGGCGTCGACCGCCTGGGTGCGGTGAACCTACGCCTGATGGACCACGAAGTCCCAGCAGATCAAAGCGTGCCGTTGGAAGATCAGCTGGCGGAGATGGTGGCACTACGCGATGAGGGAAAGATCGCCGGCGTCGGCATCTCCACCGCCAGTCTCGCCCAGGTGCAGCAGGCCATCGCGCAGGCCGACATCGTGTGCGTGCAGAACCCGTTCAGCCTGCTGGACCGCAAGGACACCGACGTCCTAGACCTTTGCGAGCATTCCGGTATCGCGTACGTGCCGTACTTCCCGCTCGGGTCCGCGTTCCCGAACATGCCGAAGGTGACTGAGAACGTCTCGGTAGTCGCCGTTGCCGCTCGCCTCGGTGTATCGCCGGCACAGGTCGGTCTCGCTTGGCTGCTCGCTCACCGCGAGAACGTGCTGCTGATCCCCGGTACGTCCAGTGTTGCTCACCTGGTCGAGAACATGCAGGTCGCCGATGTCCGCCTCTCAGCGGCCGATGTGGCCGAGCTCGAGAACGGCAGCTGACCGATGCGGGGCCGCCAGTCGGGTACGCCTAGCTGAGACGGTCCTTCGTTGGTCCGTCCTTCGTTGGTCCGTCCTTCCTCAGACGGTCCCTCGTCAGGTGGTTCGTACCTCGTCGGGGGCCCGCCGACGACCACCAGAAACACTTGACGGCTGCTCGTCCCTAGACCCTGCCCTCTTGCCGGCTGCCAGGTCTTGCTCTGCGTTCTTCCGATCCTTGGCTGCCGCCTCGGCCTCCGCTGCCTCGGCGGCGGCCCGGCGGCGGCCGACGTACTTGACGGCCTCTGGAGCAGGTTCTTCGTCTGGCGCCCGGCGCTTGCCGGAGCTTCGTGCCAGCTCGGCCGCGGACGGAGTTGCCGACGGAGCTGCGGACGGCACTTCGGCTGCCGGAACGGTCCGCACTGGCGGTGCACTGGTCGGTTCCAGCAGGTCGGCAAGCTCCTCGGGTAGCGGCGTGAGCCTGGGCAGACCCGCGAAGGGGTCACCCCGCAGCGTCGAGGGCGGACGAACCGGTGCCGCCGGTGCCGGTGCTGACGCGGGTGCGGGTGCGGGAGCCGGGGCAGCGGCAGCGGCTGACGCGGGTGCGGGAGCCAGGCCTGGGGCCTGTGCGGCGGTCGCTGCTGGTACGGCAGGTGCGGGAGCCGGGGACGGTGCCGGTGCGGCTGCGGCTGCGGCTGCTGGAACGGCACGGTCGGGTGCCGCTGCCGGTGCGGCTGCCGGTGCTGCGGGAGGTGCGGGAGGCGCGGCCGGTGTCGGTGCTGCGGGAGGTGCGGCAGGTGCGGCAGGTGCGGGAGCCGGCGTCGGTGCGGGCGCCGCTGGTCCGGCATCTACGACCTCGGCATCGACCACCTCGGCGTCGACGATGTCATCGTCAGCCGAAGACCGACCGGCCGACGCGTCCGCCGAGCCTGGCGATTGGGCGGACTGCGCGCCTGGCTGGGGTGTCTGACTGGTCCGCGCGAAGTACTGGGTCGGGGCAGCGAGACTTTCCTTGGTGCCACCCAGCCTGCGAATCTCGTTCTGCAGCGCTTCCAGATCAGAGGCGATCACCCGAGTGGTTTCGATCCGTTCCATCCGCAGCTGGCCGCCGAGCTTGTCGACGACCTCCGCACGCAGGCTCGAAACCTCGTCCCGCAAGGTCCCGATCTGCTCGGTCAGCACTCGCTCGATCTCACCACGCAGCGCGATCTCGAGCCTGAAGTCCGCCTCGCGCCTGGCCGCGACCTCACGGGCCAGCTGCACCTCACCGAAGCGTCGCAGCACAACCTCCTGCGACGCGTGGGCCTCGCGGGTGGCCCGCAACTGCGCCTCCTGCAGTTCGGTGATCTGCAGCTGGGCGTCCCGAAGCTGCGCGGCATGCTGCTGTGCCTCACGCAACTGCGTGGCATGTTGCTGGGCGCGCCGCGAGCCGAAGAGGATCGGTGCGGCGATGAAGACGGCCCAGGCTCCGAGCAGGATCCCGATCGAGGACTGCTTGGCCGTGGTGGAGAACGCCACCAGATAGACCGCCAGCGCACCAAGGGCGACGGCCGCCGCCAGCCCGGCGATACGCCAGAAGCCGTTGCGGGCTCCAGAGGTTTCGCGTCGCGACATGTCGGGGAGTCTATCGAGACAATATGTGCCAAGTCTCCCCCAGCGCGCCCGCGGCGGAACCTTACGGGAACCACAGGCACAGCCGGGTAGTGGGGAACCTGACCCAGCAGGAACTCCGGGACGACGCAGCTAGCGCCGGTTGGCGTTCGGGTCGATGCCCGCGCGCTCGGTCACCAGACCCGCAGCGGTGACCGCGATCGCCGCCACGCCGAGCACCAGCCCGACCACCAGGTCGTGGTTGGCAGCCGTGGTGCGTGCGGAATCCGGCAGCACGGTCAGCACCAGTGCAACCGCTGCGCCGACGATGCCGGCCCCGACCAACGACGTTGCCTTGCCGAGGGCAACGGCGCGCGCGATCGCCAGCGCCGTCATCGCCTTCGCTCCGGGATCATGGCGAACCGCCGCCCGCACCCGGTGGGCGATGACGAACTCGGCCGCCGCCAACCCGGCAAGTGGCACGGCGGCGAACCACTGGAACGGCGGCAGCGAACTGTAGGTCAACTGCAGCACCACGTACGCCAGGATCCCCACGATCGCGAAGGGCAGCGCCACGTCTGAGACGCTCGTCCGGCGCATCATGTTCGCAACTCCGCGCCGGGCACCAGTTGCACCGCGGCGACCTCATCTCCCGGCAGCGCCTGCATCAGGGCGAGCACCGAGCCATGACCCGGGAGCGTCGCTTCGGGATCCAGCGACCACCAGGGCACGAGGACGAACGCGCGTTCGGCAGCCCGGGGATGCGGCAGCGTCAACACCGGATCATCGCTGACCAGGTCGCCGACGGCGATGACGTCCACGTCCAGGGTCCGAGGCCCCCAACGCACTTCACGGGTTCGTCCGGCGGCGTCTTCACAGGCCTGACAACGCGCGAGCCAATCAGCCGGCGTGGCCTCAGGATCGGTCACCAGCAGGATCGCGTTGAGAAAATCCGGCTGCGCCACCGGGCCCCACGGTGGAGTCTTGAAAACAGCAGATGCCCTTACTCCGTAAGACAAAAATGCATCTACAGCGGACTGCAGGAAGCCCAGCGCATCACCTGAATTCGAGCCGATCGACAGAACTGCGTCACTCATGGCGCTGCCGTTTCGGCCGATCCTGCCGGGCGTTGTCGGCGAATGGTGACGGCGACGTCGGAGAAAGTCAGCGCGATCGGCGCCTGCGGCTTGTGCACGGTCACGGTGGCCGCCGCGACCCGCTCATCGGCCAGGCACACCGCCATGAGCCGGTCAGCCAGCTTCTCCAGCAGATTCACCGGCTCGCCGGAAATGACCGCCCCGAGCGCCTCGGCGAGCGCGCCGTAGTGCACCGTGTCGGCGAGGTCGTCGCTGGCCGCGGCCACCGACGAGTCCACCTCCAGTGCAACGTCGACCACGAAGTCCTGCCCCTCGCGGCGCTCGAAGTCGAACACACCGTGAAACCCGCGGACGGTCAGCCCGGTCAGCTGAATCAGGTCTGCTGATCGCCGGTCGGCGTGGCTGTTCACCGGGCGCTCCGGATGGCAGCGGCGACCTTGGCCGCATCGACGCTGGGGCGCACCTCGTGCACCCGGACACCCCATGCTCCGTTGAGCGCTGCGAATGTCGTCAACGCCGTCGTCGCGTCCTCCCGGGCGGCCGTGGGGCGCGCACCGTCCTCGGTGGCCAGCAGGCTGCCCAGGAAGGACTTTCGCGAAGCGCCCAGCAACACGGGCATCCCCAGACCGGTGAACGACTCCAGGTGCGCCAGGATCGCCCAGTTATGCTCCGCCCGCTTGGCGAACCCCAGACCGGGATCGAGCACCAGCTGGTCGCTGTCGACACCGGCGGCCAACGCAGCCTCGACCCGCATCAACAGCTCGGTACGAACATCAGCCACCACGTCGTCATAGTGGGCAAGGTCCGCCATCCGGTCCGAGTGACCCCGCCAGTGCATGACGATCCAGGGGCAGCCGGCGTCTCGCACGACCCGCGCCATATCGACATCACCCAGGCCGCCGGACACATCGTTGACCACCTGCGCACCGGCGGCCAACGCCAGTTCGGCCACGGCCGCGCGATAGGTGTCGACGCTCACCGCGATACCGGCCTCGGCCAGCCGCTGGATCACCGGCAGCACCCTGCGGGCCTCTTCCTCGGCCGGTATGCGCTGCGCTCCGGGACGCGTCGATTCACCGCCGACGTCGATCAGATCGGCGCCGGCGGCCACCATGTCGTGCGCATGCGCGATGGCGTCGTCGAGCCCGGCGTAACGGCCGCCGTCAGAGAACGAATCGGGCGTCACGTTGAGAACGCCCATGACCACCATGCGATCGCTGCGAACGGTGAGCAGCGACAACGGCGACACAGGGTTCATGAGCGCAACACCTTAGAGCACGTGCCTGCCATGGCGGTATTACTTGCCGAGAATCAGGCTGAGGGCCTCTGCCCGCGTCCGGGGATCACTCTTGAAGATTCCGCGCACCGCCGAGGTCATCGTCCGGGCGCCGGGCTTGCGGATGCCGCGCATGGCCATGCACAGATGCTCTGCCTCGACCACCACGATGACACCTCTGGGCTCGAGCTTGCGCATCACTGCGTCGGCCACCTGAGCGGTCAACCGCTCCTGCACCTGGGGTCGCTTGGAATACAGGTCGACCACCCGCGCCAACTTGGACAAGCCGGTGATCCGCCCGTCCACGCCAGGGATGTAGCCCACCGCCGCCGTTCCGTGCCACGTCACCAGGTGGTGCTCGCAGGTCGAGTACATCGGGATGTCCTTGACGAGCACCAGTTCGTCGTGGTTCTCGTTGAACGTCGTCTGCAGGACCTCATCCGGGTCCACGTGCAGTCCAGCGAAGATCTCGGCGTACGACCTGGCGACGCGCCCAGGGGTGTCCCGCAACCCCTCGCGATCGGGATCCTCCCCGATCGCGATCAACAGCTCCCGTACGGCCCGTTCGGCGCGAGCCTGATCGACCTCGCTCATCGCGGGCCACCCGACGCGGCGTTACCCGACGCGAGATCACCCGACGCGGCGATACCCGACATCAGCGGGCGTCGCCGTCATGACGGTCATGACGGTCGTCATCAGGCTGCGCCACCGGAAGGATCTGGGTCGGCGAACCGTCGGCCGGCTCGGACGGAGGTGGCGGGTAGGCCGCAGGCTGGCCCGGTTGCGGATAGGTCTGGGCCGGCGGGTACTGCCCGGGCGGCGGATACTGCCCGGCCGGCGGGTAGGACGGCGCTGCCGGGTACTGCTCGGGCGGCGGATACTGCCCGGCCGGCGGGTAGGACGGGGCCGGTGGGTAGGACGGGGCCGGGGGGTACGCGCGACCACCTGGCATCGTGGCCGGCTCCGGTGCCGGGTACGGCGAGCCGAGCCCCGAACCACCGTTGGGAGAACCGCCGTTCGCCGAACCCCCGTTGGCCGAACCGCCGTTCGCCGAACCGCCATTGGCCGAACCGCTGAAGGCGCCATTGGCGTCGGAACCGTTCTGGCCATAGTTGGCAGGCGCCGGACGCACCGTGGTCGGGATCTCCACGGGCGGCCGGTCAGACGGCGTCCGCTTGCCGAAGCCGGCGAAGGTACTGTGCGGCGGGCGCTTGTGCACCGGAGCCAGGATCCGCTCGAGGTCTTCCTTGTTCAGGGTCTCTCGTTCGGCGAGCTCGAGCACCAGGGCATCCAGGACGTCGCGGTACTGGACCAGGATCTCCCAGGCCTCATCGTGCGCAGCCTCGATCAGCCCGCGGACCTCTTCATCGATCCAGGATGCGATCTCTTCGGAGTAGTCGCGCTGGTGCCCGTAGTCGCGGCCCATGAAGGGTTCCGCGTCCGAGGTGCCGTACTTGACCGCACCGAGCCGCGCGCTCATGCCGTACTCGGTGACCATGGAACGGGCCAGGGCGGTGGCCTTCTCGATGTCGTTGGACGCGCCGGTGGTGGGCTCGTGGAACACCAGCTCCTCGGCGGCGCGACCACCCAGGGCGTACACCAGCTGGTCGAGGATCTCAGCGCGGGTCTGGGTGTAACGGTCTTCCAGGGGCAGCACCAGGGTGTGGCCGAGCGACCGCCCACGCGGCAGGATCGTGACCTTGTGCACCGGATCGAGATTGGGCATCGCCCACGCGGCGAGGGCGTGGCCACCTTCGTGGTAAGCGGTGACTCGCTTCTCCTTGTCGCTCATCGCGCGGGTCTTGCGCTCCGGGCCGGCGATGACGCGGTCGATCGCCTCTTCCAGCGCCTGGTTGGTGATGAGGCGCCCGTTGTGGCGGGCGGTCAACAGCGCAGCCTCGTTGATCACGTTGGCCAGGTCGGCGCCGGTGAAGCCCGGGGTCCGGCGGGCGATGGTGTCGAGGTTGACGTCGGGCGCGAACGGCTTGCCCTTGGCGTGTACCTCGAGCACCGCCTTGCGGCCGATGATGTCGGGCGGCGACACCGCGATCTGGCGGTCGAAGCGGCCCGGACGGAGCAGGGCCGGGTCCAGGATGTCGGGACGGTTCGTGGCCGCGATCAGGATCACGGTGCCCTTGACGTCGAACCCGTCCATCTCGACCAGGAGCTGGTTGAGGGTCTGTTCGCGCTCATCGTGGCCGCCACCCATACCGGCGCCCCGGTGGCGTCCGACGGCGTCGATCTCGTCGACGAAGACGATGGCAGGCGCGTTGGCCTTGGCCTGCTCGAAGAGGTCGCGGACCCGGGAGGCACCGACACCGACGAACATCTCGACGAAGTCCGAACCGGAGATCGAGTAGAACGGGACACCGGCCTCACCGGCAACGGCGCGGGCGAGCAGGGTCTTTCCGGTACCGGGCGGGCCGTAGAGGAGGACGCCCTTGGGGATCTTGGCGCCGATCGCCTGGTATCTCGCCGGGTTGGAGAGGAATTCCTTGATCTCTTCGAGCTCTTCGATGGCCTCGTCAGCACCGGCCACATCGGCGAACGTGGTCTTCGGCGTGTCCTTGCTCACGAGCTTGGCCTTCGACCGGCCGAAGCTCATGACCTTCGAGCCGCCGCCCTGAAGGTTGGACATGACGAAGAACAGGACGCCGACGATCAACAGGATTGGCAGCAGGTTGAACAGCAGGCTGACCAGCACACTCTCGTGGCTGATCTTGGTGGTGAAGGTGGCGGAGGACTTCTGCAGATCCGTGGTCAGGGTGTCCTGGAAATTGGTGGGGTAGGACGCGCTGATCTTGCTGTTGCCATTGAACGGAGTCTTCAGGTCGAGGTCGATCGACTGCTCTTTGTCATGGATCGTCGCTGACACCACGTTGTTCTTGGTGATCTGCGCCAGCGCGTCCGACGTCTTGACCGACTTGTAGTCAGTGCCGCCGGTCAGGAGTTGGGGCAGGACTAGAACGAGGACGACTGCGAGAGCGATCCACAGCATCGGTGAACGTACAAGGCGCTTACGATCCATAATGCGTTCGTCCGGTCAGTGACTAACCGGACGTTTCCTCCTGATCAAGGCCGTTAATAGCTAGCACGGACGGTACACGGGGCAGATGTTCCCTGCATTGGAACGGTACGCAGCCCACGGTAGTTCCAGCCACCAGGCGCCCTCTCAGCATTGTGCGGCCCGAAATCACACGCCACGCCGACAAATCCGTGATTTCGGGCCGCACAATGCCAGAAAAGAAGGGGGCGGGGTCAGCCGCCGTAGACGGAGGGTTTCAGCCGGCCGATGTAGGGCAGGTCCCGGTAGCGCTCGGCGTAATCCAGGCCGTACCCGACGACGAACTCGTTCGCGATGTCGAAACCGATGTACTTCACGGGGACCTGGACCTTAACCGCGTCGGGCTTGCGCAACAGGGCAACGACCTCGACGGACGCGGGATTACGGGCCTGCAGGTTCTTGAGCAGCCAGGACAGGGTCAGCCCCGAGTCGATGATGTCCTCGACGATCAGGATGTCTCGACCGGTCACATCACGGTCCAGGTCCTTCAGGATCCGCACCACCCCGGAGGACGTCGTGGACGAGCCGTAGGAACTGCACGCCATGAATTCCATCGCCGACGGCCTGGACAGTGCCCTCGCCAGATCGGACATGAACATCACCGCGCCCTTGAGGACTCCGACCAGCAGAGGTTCGCGATCGGCGTAATCGGCGTCGATGGCGGCGGCCAGTTCGGCGATCTTGGCAGCGATGTCGTCGGCTGAGATGAGAGTTGCATCGATGTCGTCGTCGAGGACGGACACGTGTGTCTCCAGAGGTCGGGCGCGAGCGGGATCAGGGTGCCGGTGGTGGCATTGCCACGGGCGCGGTAAGGCCCAGCGTGCCAGACGATCGCCGCACCCGATAACCGCCCGGCAGATCGATCGGTCCCTGTCCCCGCCAGTGCGTCACCAGTCGGCCCAGTTCGGCGACATGCATGGCGGTGAGACCGGTCACGCCCCCGGCCTCCACCCACCGTTTCAAGACCCGGGACCGGACGGCGACCGGTTGGCCGGCCACGCTGGTCACGGGTAACCCGTCCGGCGCGACCGCCCCCGCGAGCACCTGGCCGGCGATCTCGTCCAGGGCGTCGACGTCGTCCTGCAGCAGCCGCGCCGTACGGGCCAGCGCACCCACCACGCCGCCGTCGAGGACCTCGTCGAGCAGCGGCAGCACCTCGTGCCTGAGCCGCACCCGGCGAAATCGCGGATCGAGATTCTGCGGATCCTGCCAGCACGACAGTCCGAGCGCCTCGCACGCGGCAGCGGTGTCCGCCCGCCGCAACCCGAGCAGCGGACGAAGGTAGCCACCGCCCGATGGCCGCATGCCGGCGATCGACCTCGGCCCAGAGCCACGCCCCAGGCCCAGCAACACGGTCTCGGCCTGGTCATCTGCGGTGTGGCCGAGCAACACCAGCGGCGAGGCGGTGCCCGCTACCGCCCGCCGCGCCTCGTCCAGCGCCAGATAGCGGGCGGTCCGCGCAGCCCCCTCGGGCCCACCGGTGACCCCGACCTGCACCACCAGCACCGACACCGACACCGGGTCGAAGCCGAGCTCCCGCCCGAGCGCGGCTACCCGTTGAGCCTGCGCCGCGGAACCGGACTGCAGGCCATGATCGACCGTCACCAGGCCGGCCGACCTGCCGGTTCGGCTGCAGTCGAAGATCGTCGCCGCTGCCAGGGCCAGCGAGTCCGCGCCACCGGAACATGCCACCAGCACCGGCGTCTCGATCGGGTGGCCGGCCAGCGCCTGCCGTACCGCAAGCCGGACGCCCGCGACCGCGGGGTGCAGAGCCATGCCTCCATCCTCGCGCACGCGAACATCGCCGCCACAGCGGCATTCGTTACCGTTGCGGTCATGCAACCCGATTCACTCCCCGAGATCAGCGCCACCGAGGCAGCTGCCAGCATCGAGGCCGGGGCACTGCTGCTCGATGTTCGCGAGGACGACGAGTGGGCTGCCGGTCACGCGCCACAGGCCGTCCACATCCCGATGTCCTCGTTGACCGGGCGCACGGCTGAGATCCCCACCGACCGCACCGTGATCTGCGTCTGTCATGTCGGAGGCCGGTCGGCAGTGGTCACCGATGCCCTGAACCGGGCCGGCTGGCAGGCGGTGAACCTGACCGGCGGCATGAACGCCTGGGAGGCCGCCGGCCTACCGGTGGTGACCTGACCGATCGCACGCCAGGTGACCGCAGGCCGGGCGATCGCACGCCAGGTGACCGCAGGCCGGGCGATCGCAGGCCGGGCGACCGCAGGCCGGCCGGACAACGCGATAGCCGAAGCAGCGACGACCAGCGCAGCCTCAGCCGTGGACGCGCGTGATCCAGTCCTGCGGCGCGGTGATCTCTGCCTTGGTGGGCAGCGTCGACGGCGAGGACCACACCGCGTTGAAGTCGTCCAGGCCGATCCGATCGACGACGGTACGCACGAAGCCTGATCCCTGCGTGTACTGCCTGGTCTTGGCGTCCATCCCGAGCAGGGTCTTCAGTAGTCGCTCCAGCGGGTTCCCACCACGCTTGCGCCGCGCGGCGAACTTCTGCTCGATGGCCTTCTGAGAACCGATCACCGAGGGATCGACGGCGTTCATGACGTACTCCGCATGGCCCTCCACCAGCGACATGAACCCGGTCACCCGGTCCATCACGGCCCGGGCCTGCGGCGGCGCGAGTACGGCCATCAGCCCGCCACCGTCGCCCTTTCCCTGGGCGGCCTTGGACAACTCGCCCACCGCCGCCTTGAGCCGCGCCACCAGGGCGTCCGGGTCGACATCGATCGCCTCGGTGAGCTCGGTGATCTCGTCCAGCATGTGTTGGCGCAACCACGGCACGGCGGTGAACTGCACGCGGTGGGTGACCTCGTGCAGGCAGACCCACAAGCGGAAGTCGGCCGGGTCGACGCCCAGCGATCGCTCGACGGCGACGATGTTGGGGGCGACCAGCAGCAGCTGGCCCTGGGCGTCGGAGAAGAACTCGAACTGCCCGAGCACCTTGCCGGACAGGAACGCGAGGATCGCACCGGCCTGAGTCCCGGTGGTCTTGCCGCCCACCGCCGAGGCGAACCTGCCCGGAGCCCGGTGGGCGGTGAGCTTGTCGGTGATCGGTTGCATCACGGTGGACATGCTGGCGACGTTGGCGTGGATCCACCCCGGCCGATCGACCACCAGAGTCGCCGCGGTCACTGCCGGTTCGGTCAGACGGGTGAGCTCGGCGACGTGCTGGGCTGCCCGGTCCGTTGCGTTGAGAAGCTCCTTGACCACGGCTGCGGCTTCGGCAGCGGTGACCAG
>JBBQFE010000031.1:0-12927 GCA_038321605.1 Mycobacteriales bacterium
GGCCACCGCTTCGCCGACCAGTCGCACGTACAGGTCGAAACCGACTCCCGCCACGTGACCGGACTGCTCGCCACCCAACAGGTTGCCTGCCCCGCGGATTTCGAGATCCTTCATCGCCACCTGCATACCCGCGCCGAGTTCGGTGTGCTGGGCGATGGTTGCCAGCCGGTCGTGGGCGGTTTCGGTGAGCGGCTTCTCGGGCGGGTACAGGAAGTAGGCGTAGCCACGCTCACGAGAGCGTCCGACCCGGCCCCGCATCTGGTGCAACTGTGAAAGGCCGAAGTTGTCGGCCCGCTCGATGATCAGGGTGTTGGCATTGGGGATATCAAGCCCTGACTCCACGATCGTGGTCGACACCAGCACGTCGTAATCGTTCTGCCAGAACCCGACCATGATCTTCTCGAGCGCATCCTGGCCCATCTGGCCGTGGGCGACCGCGATCCGCGCCTCGGGGACCAGTTCGGCCAGCTTGGCCGCCGCCCGATTGATCGACTCGACCCTGTTGTGGATGTAGAACACCTGGCCGTCGCGCAGCAGTTCCCGCCGGATCGCTGCCGAGATCTGCCGAGGGTCATAGGCACCGACGAAGGTGAGGATCGGGTGACGGTCCTCCGGTGGCGTCAGGATGGTGGTCATCTCACGGATGCCGGTCAGCGACATCTCCAGTGTGCGCGGGATCGGCGTGGCCGACATCGTCAGCACGTCCACCGCTGTGCGCATCGACTTCAGGTATTCCTTGTGTTCGACACCGAAGCGCTGTTCCTCATCGATGATCACCAGACCGAGGTCCTTGAACCGGACGGTCTGTTGGAGCAGCCGATGCGTCCCGATCACGATGTCGACGCTGCCGTCGGCGATGCCGGCCATGGTGGCGATCGCGTCGGAATCGCCGGTGAACCGGGAGAGCTCCTTCACCGTAACGGGAAACTGGCTCATACGCCCGGCGAAGGTCTGGATGTGCTGGTGTGCCAACAGCGTCGTCGGTACCAGCACCGCGACCTGCTTGCCGTCCTGTACGGCCTTGAAGGCGGCCCGTACCGCGACCTCGGTCTTGCCGTAGCCGACGTCACCGCAGATGACGCGGTCCATCGGTAGCGCCTTCTCCATGTCGGACTTGACCTCGTCGATGGCGGCCAGCTGATCGGGCGTCTCGATAAAGGGAAACGCGTCCTCGAGCTCACGCTGCCAGGGGGTGTCCGGCCCGAACGCGTAGCCCTTCGTGGCCATCCGAGCCGAGTACAGCCGGATGAGTTCGGCGGCGATCTCCTTGACCGCCTTGCGGGCACGGCCCTTGGTCTTGGCCCAGTCACCACCGCCGAGGCGGGACAGTGCCGGCGCCTCGCCACCGACGTACTTGGTCACCTGATCGAGAGAATCAGTAGGTACGAAAAGGCGGTCCGCCGGCTGACCCTTCTTGGCCGCGGCATACTCGATGATCAGGTATTCACGCTCACCGCCGTTGATCGTGCGCCGCACCATCTCGATGTACCTGCCGACACCGTGCTGCTCATGAACGACCAGGTCGCCGCTGGCGAGGTGGATGGGATCGATCGCATTGCGCCGCCGCGATGGCATCCTGGAACGGTCCAGCGTGGTCGAACCGCGTTGCCCGGTCAGGTCTGACTCGGTGAGGATCGCGAGCTTCAGTTTCGTCGACACCAGCCCGGATTCCAGCTGGCCGCAGCCGACGGTGACCAGGCCCGCCGGCAGGTCGTCGATGCCGCTCACCAGCCGTACCCCGATGTCGGCGCCGGCGATCCGCTCGACCCCGCGCTCGGCGGTCCCCTTGCCCTCGAACACCAGCGCTATCCGCCAGCCGTCGCCCACCCAGCGCGCCAGATCGGCAAGCACGACGTCGGTGTCACCCCGATAGACCGGTGCGGCCTCAAGGGATGAGGTGACGGCTGTACCGCCGATGCCGCTGGCATCCAGCAACTCGGCGTCGGTGGTGAAGGGCGAGATCGTCCACCAGGGCATCTGCAGCGCCCCGGCCTCGCTCTGCACGTCGGACAGGGACCGCAGGGAGGCGGCGCCCAGATCCACCGGGGCCTTGCCGCCGCCCGCTGCCGCCGCCCAGGACGCCGCCAGAAACTCCTCCGAGGTACGCACCAGGTCATGCGAACGGGCACGGACCCGTTCGGGGTCGCACACCACCACATGGGTGCCGGGCGCGAACTCGGTGAGCACCAACTCAAGACGATCGAGCAGGACCGGGGCCAGCGACTCCATGCCCTCGACCTGCATCCCCAGACTGATCGGCTCGAGCAGTTCGCCCAGCTCCGGGTGCTCGGCCAGCAGCAGCGACGCCCGGGCCCGGACGTCCTCGGTGAGCAGCATCTCGCGACAGGGTGGCGCCCAGACACCGTTCGGGGCGATCTCCAGGGACCGCTGGTCGGCGACCTTGAAGTAGCGGACCTCCTCCACCTCATCGCCCCAGAACTCGACGCGCAACGGGTGCTGCTCGGTAGGCGGGAAGATGTCGAGGATGCCGCCACGCACGGCGAATTCGCCACGGTTGGCCACCAACTCGACCCGGGCGTAACCGGCCGCCGCCAGTGCCTCGACGATGTCCTGCAGTTCCCGTCCAGCGTCGCCTGCCTGCAGTTGAACCGGTTCCAGATCGCCGAGTCCCGGAACCTGGGGCTGCAGCACGGCACGCACCGGTGCAACCACCACCTGCAGCGGACCGGTTGCCGGGTCGTTGTCGGAGGGGTGCCGCAACCGTCGGAGCACTGCGAGCCGACGGCCCACGGTGTCGGCGCGGGGCGAGAGTCGCTCGTGCGGCAGCGTCTCCCAGCCGGGATACAGGGCCACGGTGTCCGGCGGGAGCAGGCACCGCAGCGCATCCACCAGATCTTCGGCCTCTCGGCCGGTGGACGTCACCGCCAGTACCGGTCGTCCGGCCCGGGCGGCCAGGGTCGCGATGGCCAGGGGCCGCAACGCCGCCGGGCCCGCAACGTCGAGGCGTGCGGTGTCTGCCGAAGCCACCATGCTCGTCAATGCCGGATCTGCCAGAGCGGCGTCGATCAGTCCTGCCAGGCTCATATGTACCAGCCTACGTCGGCGGAAGTGCTGCGCCGACCGCTGCCGTCGCAATGGTCCCCGGCGGACCTCCGCACCGGCGTGAGTGGCGCGCGAGACAGTCTGCTTAACTCCAACGATGACCATGTGGGCCATCAGGTTGACCCGTCGGTGACCGGCATATCGTCCGAGGCCGTCCAGGACTGGCCTCGGCACGAGGCGGATCTGGACCTCGGCGCGGACATCGCCTTGATCCTGTCCGGGGTGATTCTGCCGCTGGACGGCCCGCTGCAGCGGCTCGACGCAGCTGCTTCCGTCGAGGGCGGACACCCGGTGCGCTATCTGCCGGCCGGCACCCATGAGCAGGCGTCCACAGCCCTGAGCCAGGCCACCGAGGCCGGCGGCGTGGTGTTCGTCGACGACGAACTGACTCCGGTCGCCGCCCTACGCATCGAGCCATCTGCCGCACCGGAGGGTTCGACGGCCTCCGCTCCTGCGGTGGCTGGCATGCTCTACGCCCTGTCGGCCGCGACCGAGCAGTTGGCGCACCGGCTGAGCACGCCTGCGGACGCCGTCAGGGGTGCGTTGTCAGCCGCTCCGGTGCTCGCGGTGCTTCGTGACCGGCCGCTCACCGTCGCCGCGACCGACCAACTGCGCCGGGCCAGAGACGAGCTCGGTGCCCAGTTGTTGCTGCTCGGACGGGTCAGCGGTTCGCAGACCCTGTTGCCCGATGCCACGTTGCTGCAGAGCCTGCTGGCGACCGCCGACGAGCTCGGCGGGGCGACCGTGGTGGCCGTCCCGTTGCCCAGTCGGCATCGGCGGGCGGGCCTGGCGTCGATGGTGTTGGCGCGTTACGGAGCCACCCACGTGATGCCCGGCACCGATATCGCCACCGACGATCCGGCGGCCGCGGGACTCCACATCGCTGAGGTGGCCGAGGCCGCCGAACCCACCTGGCCCGAGGTGTTGGCAAACCTGGACCGACCAGGACAACTGCCCGAGGAATTCGGCTCGCCAGCCACCCGGAAGGCCTTGCGAGACTGGCGTGCGCCACGCGCCGACCGCGGTGTGACGATCTTCTTCACCGGCCTGTCCGGATCGGGAAAGTCGACGATCGCCGCAGAACTGGCCCAGCGGTTGGCTGACCGGCCAGGGCGCCGGGTCACCCTGATGGACGGCGACCGGATCCGCAAGCT
The DNA here is from genome assembly GCA_038321605.1 of Mycobacteriales bacterium. GTDB lineage: Bacteria > Actinomycetota > Actinomycetes > Mycobacteriales > Jatrophihabitantaceae > Jatrophihabitans_A. Next base: position 4,218 of record JBBQFE010000031.1, read on the forward strand.
GCTGTCGTCCGGGCTGGGCTTCTCGAAGGCGGATCGGGAAACCAACATCAGGCGGATCGGTTGGGTCGCAGCTGAGGTGACGAGGCATGGAGGCTTCGCTGTGTGCGCGCCGATAGCTCCCTACGCGGCCACCCGCGCCTGGGTGCGCCACGAGGTCTCGCAGTGGGGTGACTTCCTGCTGATCCACGTGGCCACGCCACTGGAGGTGTGCGAGGCGAGAGATCGTAAGGGCCTGTATGCCGCCGCCCGGGCCGGCAAGATCGCGTCGTTCACCGGCATCAGCGACCCGTACGAGGCACCGGTCGATGCCGATCTGGTGCTCGACACCGTCCACACGAGCGTCACCGATTCGGTAGAAACGGTACTGGGGATGCTGGTCCACGGCGGTTGGTTACCCGCCTGACGGTCCAGCATCCCCAGCACGGAACGCCTGGTGGAGCTACCTGCAGCGTGCTTAGGAGCCAGGCACCAACGCAATGCTGATGTTGACGCCCTTGCCACTGACGGAGTTCGCGGTTGCCGTCAGGCTGCCGTAGGTACCGGTGGTGAGCGGCGCACCCGAGTCGCCGAGCACTGCGGTGACCCGACCGCCGCCGGTGTCCAGTGACAGGTCGCGGTTGACCGCGCCGGCCGGGTAGGTCCACGCCGAGGTGGTCGAGGACCGGTCCGCCCAGTACGAGATCAACCAGGCTCCCCCGGCGGTGGTGGTCAGCGCCGGAGTCACGTGGGTGGCGGTGTTGCTGTCGGACGAGGCCGCGAACTGCTGGCTTGCAGTCGAGACCCCGGTGTAGACGGCAAGTTCCAGGTTGACGTGCGCGGAACTGGCAAGCGCGATGGACACCGAGGATCCCGAGTCGCCGGCCGTTGCGGTCCGCCGGAAGACCGTGGTCTCCAGCGTGCCGTTGGTCTGTCGACCGATCTGGGTCCACCCGGTCAGACCAGCCGGCTGGTTGGTCGTCACACCGGCGGTTCCCGTCGAGACGTACAACAGTTCGGTGTCACCCGCGGAGATGCCCGCCGGCGCTACCACCGACGCGCTGGCGGCGGCAGCCGAAGCGTGCGCGCTACCGACGAAGCTGATCGGAACCGCAGTCGACACGGTGGTAACCGTGCCGGACCAGGCGCTGGAGACGCCGCCCCGGTTGTCGGTCACCGTCAGCGTCACCGAGTAGGTACCGGCGGCGGAGTAGCCGTGGGTCGGCGTCGCGCCGGAGCCGGTGGTGCCGTCGCCGAAGTTCCAGTTGTACGAGGCGATGGTCCCGTCGGTGTCCGCCGACTGCGAACCGTCGAACGAGCACGTCAGGCCGGTGCAGGTCGACGTGGCGGTCGCGGTGGGCAGTTGGTTCGGGAACGTCGCCGGGCCGTAGAGGAACAGGCTGTGCGCGCGCCAGTCATTGCCGTCGATCGCCGGACCGCTGACCACGGCGTCGGTGGTTGCATCCGGGGCGCCGTTGTTGAACGCCCGGGTGTGCAACGTCCCGTCGGTGAGGCTGGCGTAGTAGAGGGTGTTTCCGGAGAGGAACATCCCGGCATCGTTGAGGTTGGGCGCCGTCGCGACGGTGTATTCGGCGGACCCGATGATGCCGCTGTCCGGGCTGAACCAGCGCCAGTAGAGGTTCGACGAACCAACGAGGGTGTAGTAGAGCTTGCCCTTGCTGAAGAACGCGCCGGTTACCGACATCATCTCGTTGTAGTAGTTCGGCTTTGCGCCCTGGTAGGTCTGGCCAGAACCAGTGACCACCGAGGACCAGGCCGGGTCGTTGTACGGGTCGACCACGGACAGGTTCGTCAGGTTCGTGCCGTCGAAACCTGCCTTGTAGAAGTTGCCGTTCGACGAACCGAAGAAGACCGAGTTACCGACGGCGAACGCTCCGCGGGTCAGGCTCCAGTCCACGCCGGTTCCCGACACCGTGGTCAGGGCGCCGATCGTGGTGCCGTTGTCCGGACGGTAGGCGAGGTCCGCCAGCGACGGCGCAGGCGTGGTGCTCTGCTTGACGATTTCGATGCCGTTGATCAAGGGGTTCTCGACCTCGTGCGTCAGATCGATGGTGATGTCGCCCGGGCTGGTGACGTTGAACGCCTTCATCGTGCCGGTGAGATTGCCGGTGTCGGCGACGATGTCGTAGTTGTTCAGCACGGTCGAGCCGTCGACGGCGACGTCGAACACTCGGCTGCCAACGGTGCTGGTTCTGCTGTAGTGGTTGGAGAAGTAGAGCCGCACCTGAACTGCGGTACCGGCCGCGACCGGGAAGTCCCAGTGCATCTCGTGCCCGTCGTTCTTGGACCCGCCGTCGTAGCGTTCGCTGTCGAAGATCGCGTTCGGCGTGCTGGCCGGCAGGGTCGAGGAGCGGGTCACGCTCGGGCTCCAGCCGGCAGCGTTGCTCTCGTGCGTCCGGTAGGCCGCACCCGGATCGGTGTCGCTGGCGTCGGCCATCCAGTCCAGCCCGTTGTCGATCGCGGCAACGGCCGGTCCCGCGGCATTGACGCGGTAGAGGTAGTTGGTGTTGGACGCCGTCGGCAATTGGCCACCGAAGTAGATGTTGGACGGCAGGCTCGCGGTGGTGGTCGCCGCCGGAGCGGTGCCACCGGCCAGCGGGAAGTAGGCGATCTTGCGGTGGATGATCTTGAAGTTGCCGATGTAGTCGGTGTCACTGCCTACATAGAGCCCGGTCGGCGAGGCGTACAGCGCGTAGGCGCCGCCGCCGCGCGGGTTGCGTCCCGGATTCCACGCCAGCGGAACGCCACTGTTCGGGTCGAGTGCGGCCAGACCCGGACGCGGCACCGCGCCGGCACCTGCCTGGTCGTAACCGTTGGAGTTGTTCAACCAGCGCTGGTGACCGCCCACGTAGACCGCAGAGTCGGTGATGGCCACGGACCACAAGGTGTCCTGGCCGGTGTAGTCGACCCAGGTCGGCTGGACGTTCGAACCGGTGCTGGAGGCTTCCCATCGCGAGGCGCTGTCACACAGTGACCGGCTGCCGTCGGTGTTGGTGCCGCTGCCGCCGGTGGCGGTGACCGCGAAGAAGCTACCGTCCACGGAGTACTCGACGTCGGTGACGTAGGTGTCGAACGCGCCGCTGAAGCACGCCGCGGTGAATTGCAGCGTCGACCAGTTGGGGTCGACGGTGGCGGTCGGGGTGTCGAGGTCGATCATGACGATCTGGTCGCGCGGCAGACCATCAGCGGTCTTGAAGTTGCCGATCGCGATCAGACGCTTGCCGTCCGGGCTGATGTCGAGCGCTCGCGGGCCGACACCGCCGTTCGCGCCGCTGCCGTTGTAATTGTGGTGACCTGCCAGCTGCACGTTCATGAACGGGTCGACCGCGCCAGTGGTGGGGTTCAGGGCTGCGATGCCACCGTGCGCCACCGAGCCGGTGGTGGTGGTGAAGATGCCTGCGACGTAGAGGCGTCCACCCGAGAGCCGGATGCCGTAGACCGAACCGTTGAGCGAGGGCGACTTGAAGTTGCCGACGATCGCACCGGTGATCGTGCTCAGCAGCGTGATGCCCTTGGACTTGACGCCGTTGACGGTGCTGAACGTGCCACCCACGTAGACGGTGTCGGCGATCGGGCCCGGCTCGACAGCCTGGACGACGCCGTCCAGGGTCGGCGCGAAGGTCGTCGACAGCGCGCCGGTGGCGGCATCGAAGGCGAGCACACTGCTGCGGGCAACGGTCGCGGTGGAACCGTGGTTCGCGGCAGAGGTGAAGGTGCCGCCCGAGATGATCCGGGTGCCGACGCCGGTGATCGCGTTGACCTGGCCGTTGGTGATGTCCGGCGTTCCGACCATCGGCGTGGACGACACCACCGTCGAGCTGTGCTGCCCGACGGCACCGGCAGTCGTAGCGCTGATGAAGCTGGCTGCTGTCGCCGCGGCAAGCACTACTGCCACTGCGCCGGCACGCCGCGAGCGCGCCACAAGTTTGATCATCGTTCCCCCGTTTTTGGGCCTGTTCGGCCGTGCAGCGCTACCCCCGTCAGCGGCGCATTTCACCTAGTGTGAAGCCTGTGTTCGGTTTTGGCAAGTCACGGCGGGATCGAGCTGAAATTCTTGCGTTATTTCGAGGTAGTCACCGCGGGAAGCGTGCGTTCTGTCCGCCAAAGAGCGGGAAGTCCCATTCGGGTCCGCAGCCACATCCACGAGACCGGCCCCACCAGGGCGGCTCCGAGAATCACCAGAGCGACCTGAACGTTGCCTAGGCCCACCAATTTCGCGCCGGAGGCGAGCAGCACCACGGCCAGCACTCTTCGCACGATCATCTGGGGCGCCACGCTGGACAGCCGCGCACCTATCCAGGCGCCGGGGACCGCGCCGATCAGCAGCGACAGCGTCAGACCGAGCTTGACCTCACCGAAGAGCAGGTGACCCAGGGCCGCCGAGGCCACCAGCGGCACAGCCTGGACGAGATCGGTGCCTACCAACGATCGCGAGGTCAGCTGCGGGTAGATGAGCATGAGCGTGACGATGATCAAGGAGCCGGAGCCGACAGACGTCATGCCGACCACCAGACCGCCGATGACACCGACCACGACGGTGATGACCGGGCGCACCTTCAGCGGCTCGGCCTCCCTGGCCTGGCGTTCCTGCTCGGTCTTGTGTGCGTGCACCCGCAGTGCCATCACGCCCTTGACCAGCATGATCGCCACGGCGAGCAGCAAGGCGACCCCGAGCGCGATCTTGACGATCGAGTTCAGGCGATCCGACTGCGACCCGAGCGCCCTGAGTACCAGTACCCCGGCAAACGCGGCTGGAACCGATCCGACGCACAGCCAACCGACCAGCGCGAGCTGCACGGTGCCGCGTCGCAGGTGGACGAAACCTCCCACCGGCTTCATGAAGAGCGAGACGACGAGGTCGCTGGAGACCGCAGCCAGCGGTTGGATGCCGAAGAACAACACCAGCATCGGCGTCATGAGCGCGCCGCCGCCCATGCCAGTCATGCCGACGACGATGCCTACGAGTAGTCCGCCCGCGGTTACCGCGAAGTCGATGGTCATGCCGATCTACCCGACACGGTGGTTGCTGCCGCGCGCTCGACGTCCGCCCAGGTCAGATCCTCGGGAAAGTGCGCCACGGCCAGGCCGCGACCGGAAAGCTCGTCGGCGATCAGTTGCTGATGGTCATCGATGTGCTCACCCCGCGCCGATCGCCGGGGCACCAGGACCGGGGCCTTGCCGATCTCGAGCACGGCCAGCGCCGACCCGACGCCCGCATGGGCGATGACCACATCGGACTCCTGAAACCAGTTCTGCAGTTCGTCCCGGCTGATCATGCCGCGGGCCCCGGCCGGTTGGTCGGCCGCGGGAAAGTCTGGACCCAGTTGCCAGTGGATCTTCACGTCGTCAGGCACGATCTCGGTCACCCGTCGAACGAGACTCGTGAACGGGTAACCCTCCTGAGTTCCTAGGGTGACCACCACCTGCTGGATCGGTCGCGCCGGCTTACCGGATTCGGCCACCACGGGGATGTACTCATCGAACACAGAGCCCTTGTAGAGCCAACGACCGCCGGCCCACACCGCGTACTGCGACCGCAGTTCGATCCAGGGCACCGCCCGGAGCAGCCTGCCGGTGACCGACGGACCATGTGTGCGCGCAGCACTTTCGACATAGGTGCTGCGAGCACCCACCAGTTTGCCCAACGGCAGAAAGGCAAGCGCGATACCGGCACCGGTCGAGAACATGGCTCTGGGTCGGAGCCGGCGGACGAGCCTGACCGCGGCGGGCACCGTCCGGATCAACTCCAGGTAGCCACGCGAAGCGATCCGGTCGACGTAGACCACCTCGTCCTCACCCGCGAGCAGTGACCTGCTCTGCGGTGAGTCGAAGGTGACCCAGACGACCGGATCGGCTTCGGCGACCAGTGACGGACGCAGTTTGAACAGTTGTTCCAGGTGACCGCCGGTAGATGCGATCAACATGGTCGGACGTGCCGGCATCGTGAACCCCTGACTTCACCACGGTGTTCGGTCTGCCTGCCGTCCATGTCGCGGTGCGCCGACTGGCAGGGCGCTACCCGCGGGCCGCGACTTTGTTTGCAATATACACAGGCTTTATACCGGACGCGGTGCTGAACCGGGCCAACCGTTGGAAGCCTGCCAGCGAGGCGGAGGAGCTGTCCGGGCTGGTGTCGCCGCCATGGGCGGTGCCGGGCAGGTTCTTGTCGAAGTACACCAGCGCCTTGACGTCGGGGAACTTCCCGATCTCGGAGATCACCGAGTCGAAGAAGCTCGCCTTGCCGGTGGCGTTGCCCGGGCTCTCGTAGATGCCCCACTCGGCCAGCATGATCGGCTTGCCGGGGTGCTGCTGCGTTGCCCAGCTGTAGTAGCCGGCGAAGCTGCCGCTGGTGCGGTTGACGAGCTTGGAGAAGTCGCCGGCCATGTAACCGGTGGCGTCTCCGCTGCCGTACGGGTCAAGGCCGATCCAGTCCACCACGTCATCGCCGGGCCACAACTGGTTGAACCAGCTCTGCTGCGCCCAGTTGTCGAAGCCCATGTAGGTCATCGTGATGACCGGCATCGTCGCGCCGTCAGCCCGCAGCCGCAGCGCCACGTGGCGGAACATCGCGGCGTAGTCGACGGCCGTCATGCCGGAACCCGCGGTGGCGATCACATCGTTCTCCGGCTCGTGCCACAGCGTCAGGAAGAACGGGTACGGGAACGCCGTCTTCATGTACGCGGCCAGCCTGTCGATGCGGGCGTCAGCGCCGCCTGCGGCGACCTTGGCCCACGTCATGTCGGTGGCCGGCTTCCAGTTCAGCAGCAGCACCCGGTTCTTGCCCGGCTCCATGGCCAGGGCCTTCTCGGCCGGGGTCGGGAACAGCTGGTCGTTGACGTGGTAGTCGTGAACCAGGGTGAACGGCGTACCCGCCGCCGCTTCGTCCTGGGCGAGACCATCGGTCAAAGAGGTTGTAGTGAAACGGCGGGGCGACATGCCCCACCAGTAGCCGCAGGACGGCACCAGCTTCGCGCTGACGGTGCAGGAGCTCGTCGGAGTGGCACCCGGAGCGCTGGTCGACGGAGCAGCGCTGGTCGTGCTGGGGTTCGAGGTGCCGGGATCGCTGCTCACCGGGGTCGTGGTGGCACTGGCCGAGGAGGACGCGGTGGTCGGTGCGGGCGTGCTGACGGTGGGCTCCACCGGCGGCGTAGTCGTGACCACGGTTACCGGCTGAACCTGCAGCAGCAGCTTCGGTCCCGCGGCACCTGCTTCCCGAGACTGGAAGCGGGCCACGTCGGCCACCGCTGAAGAACTGACCGCCAGGGTCACCGAGGTGCCCAGGTGAACGGCCGGCGCGACATTGAGGGAGATGGTCTTGGTGGTGCGACCGGTGGCCACCGAGTCCAGACGGCCCCCGACCTTCGGCGCCGTCCGGGCTGTCGTGGCGGCCTCGGTCCAGAGCGCGGAACCGGCCGCGCTGACGGTGACCGTGCCGGACAGGTGGTGGTCGTCACGGGTCAGCACCAGCCGCGCGCCGACGAGGGTGCCAGCGACGGTCGCGGGGATCTGGAACCGCAGGTAGGCCACCTTGCGATCCTTGGGGTTGTTGCCGGCGACCAACTTGGTCGACCTGCCGTTGAGCTGGCCGGGGGCGGCCAGCGCGACATAGGTATCAGCAACCGGAGACAGCGTCACCGTTGATTCCAGTGCACCGGCAGCTGCGGACCGGCTGTCGTGCCTGGTCGCCGAGACCGCGGTGACGGCAAGGGCCAGTACGGCCGCCGCCGCGAAGCCGCTGAGCACTCGGGGGCGGCTGCTGGGGTACCGGTGGGACCGTGGCGCCTGCCCCGTCGGGGTGGGACGGTGCCTGCCCGACGTCAGGGCCTCCACATCGGGTCGGCCGGAGGCCTGAGCCCCGGTCCCAGCTCGCCGAGCGCCGCTTGGGCGTCTGCCGTAAGTGCTCATCGTGCGTTCCCCGTTCACAATCTTGTCAGCGTGCGTTGCTGGAGCGGTCTGGACGGACGCAGGGCCCGGTAGGACCCTGCGTGATGTTTCAGTCACCCTAAGTAACCACACCATAAAATCCGTGTCAAGAGCTCAAGTGGCTGGGCTCGGTGAAGGCTACAAACACCGGCGTCAGATCTACATGTGTTCGATTCGATTTATACGTCGCGTTACCGGCTATCCAGTCGTACCGGACATATGCCTCGTGTCACTCAGTATCAATTCTTATCTACCCGATACTTCCAGGCAGCGAATTTCGGCGAGAGGCATCGGGAGCACCGACGAAACGGGGGGTGCAGGGGTCTCGGAGGGCGCTCGCCAGGCGAAATGGAGTCGATTTCATAGCACCGAATTTATGTGGCGCCAATCACATTTATTATTTCGGCACAATCTCGATTCGGCGGCTTCATTCACATCGGCGCGCCGCCGGCGTCAATCACGTTGCGGCAAGGAAACAATTTACCCAATGTTTTCAAACGCAATCTTAACCGCGGACACGTACTGCATTCCGTTGCGCCGCGAAGCACCAGTGACCCACCGTGACCAGCCCCCGGCCACCTTGGCGGGGGCCAGCGTGCCGGGGAAAATGTGGCGGCCCAGGCAGTTCGAAAGCCCTCAGCAAGGCATCGAACCTGCCGATAGGGAACGGGATATCGAAGGCACCCGGCGTGGCTCACAGGCAACGTTCGATTCACGGGCAACGGCACTACCCATTGCCAACCGTTAACATGCGGGGTGCCAAATCTACGTTAAGATTACTCGTCACGTA
>JBBQFE010000032.1:0-12819 GCA_038321605.1 Mycobacteriales bacterium
GAAGGTTACCGACACATTGCCCGGATCACCGATGAGTGTTCAGTCACCTGCACAGTTTCCGCCTCGCCCTGCACCATTTCCGCTGCCGACGGCCGCCCACCCGCGCTGGCGAAAGCGGTCGTTGCCACCTGATCGACGGCGGCTCAGCGCAGTACGGCCAACCGCGTCCGGCACTGCTCGGCGACCTCGTTCACCTCGGTCATCGTGCGTTCCAGATCGGCCTTGCGAGCCTGCAGGTCGAGCGTGATCTCGCCCAGCCGGTCCAGCAGGGTCTGCAGTTGAAGGCGTTCCGAGGAGGCCGCACCGTCATACATGCCGACGATTTCGGAGATCTCGGCGAGTGACATGCCGAAGCGCTTACCGCGCAGGATCAGCCGCATCCGGGCCCGATCGCGGTGGTCATAGACCCGCGAGGTGCCGGTCCGGGCGGGTGTGATTAGACCCTCTGCCTCGTAGAAGCGGAGGGTTCGGGTGGTGACGCCCAGCTCTGCGGCCAGCTCGCCCACCGTCCAGCGGTCGGTGTCTTCCGTAGCGGCGCTCACCCCGTTATAGTGCTTAACGTTGACGTTAACGTCAACCCTGCTGCACGGATCCGCCCATCCACCGACCGGGAGTTGTTCATGTCTTTCGAGCTGTCCGCCGACCACGAGGTCTTTCGCAAGGTCGTCCGGGAATTCGCCGAGGCCGAGGTCGGTCCGCATGCTGCGACCTGGGACCGCGAGCACTACTTTCCCGTCGAACTCATCCCGAAGCTGGGCGAGCTCGGTCTGTTCGGACTGGTGGTGGGCGAGCAGTACGGAGGCAGCGTCGCCGCGGGCGAGACCGCTGACTTCACGGCCCTGTGCCTGGCCATCGAGGAGCTGGGCCGCGTCGACCAATCGGTGGGCATCACGCTCTCGGCGGGCGTCGGCCTCGGCATCAACCCGATCCTGTCCTTCGGCACCGAGGAGCAGAAGCAGCAGTGGTTGCCCGATCTGGTCGCCGGTCGTGCGCTCGCAGGCTTCGGCCTGACCGAACCCGAGGCGGGCTCGGATGCCGGTGCGACCAGGACGAAGGCTGAGCTGGCGGACGGCCAGTGGTGCATCAACGGCTCGAAGGCCTTCATCACCAACTCCGGTTCCTCGATCACCTCCTGCGTCACGGTCACCGCCCGCACCGGTGTCATCGAGGGGCCTTCGGGCAGCAAGCCCGAGATCTCGGCCATCATCGTGCCCAGCGCGACGCCGGGCTTCGAGGTCCAGCCGGCGTACGACAAGCTCGGCTGGCACGCCTCGGACACCCACGGCCTGGTCTTCGACGACTGCCGGGTGCCCGAAGGCAACCTGCTCGGCCGCCGCGGCGCCGGGTTCAAACAGTTCCTGGCGATCCTCGACGACGGCCGGATCGCGATCTCGGCGCTGGCCGTCGGCCTGGCGCAGGCGTGCCTGGAGGAATCGGTCAGCTACGCCAAGCAGCGCACCACCTTCGGCAAGCCGATCGGAGCGCGGCAGGCCATCGCGTTCGCCATCAGCGACCTGGCGGTCGCCGTGGAGGCTGCGCGGGCGCTGACCTACAAAGCGGCCGCGATGAAGGATGCCGGCCGCCCGCACCACCAGGTCAAGCAGGCCGCAGCGATCGCCAAGCTCTACTCCACCGAGGCCGCGGTGACCGCGACCCGGGTGGCGACCCAGGTCTTCGGTGGCTACGGCTTCATCGAGGAGTACCCGGTCGCGCGCTTCTACCGCGACGCGAAGATCCTGGAGGTCGGCGAGGGCACCTCTGAGGTCCAGCGGCTGGTCATCGCGCGTGGCCTCGGCCTTCCCGTCGAATAGGGTCTGCCGGCATGAGTGACAGGTCCGACGTCCAGGCGGCGCGTGCGGCCACCCTGCAGGCGCCGGCGAGGGCCGCCGCCAAGCTCGCGGCGCAGCACAAGCTGTACGTGCGCGAGCGCATCGCGCTGCTGTTCGATGCGGATTCCTTCGTCGAGGACGGCCAGCTCGCGAATGCCGTTGCCGTGGGGTTGCCGGCCGATGGGGTGGTCACCGGGCAGGGCCTCGTCGACGGCCGGCCGGCGCTGGTCGTGGCCAACGATCCGACGGTCAAGGCGGGTTCGTGGGGGGCACGGACGGTGGAGAAGATCATCCGGGTGACCGAGCGTGCCCTCAGTGAGGAGCTGCCGATCTTCTGGTTCATCGACTCCGCCGGTGCCCGGATCACCGACCAGGTCGACCTGTTCCCGGGCCGACGTGGTGCGGGACGGATCTTTCACAACCAGGTGGCGCTGTCGGGAAAGGTGCCGCAGATCTGTTGCCTGTTCGGTCCGTCCGCCGCTGGTGGCGCCTACATCCCCGCGTTCACCGACATCGTGATCATGGTGGAGGCCAACGCCTCGATGTACCTGGGATCACCCCGGATGGCAGAGATGGTGGTGGGGGAGAAGGTCAGCCTGCACGAGATGGGCGGCGCCCGGATGCACGCCACCGTGTCGGGGTGTGGCGACAACCTGGCCGTGGATGACGCCGACGCCATCGAGCAGGCCAAGTTGTTCTTCTCCTACTTTCCGTCGAACTGGCGACTGGCCGCCCCCTCGTACACCGCCGAGGCGCCGTTGTCGGAGCTGGACGAGAGTTCTGTGCCGGCGGCCGAATCGGTGCCGTTCGACATGCACGGCATCATCGACGGACTGTTGGACGCGGATTCGTTCTTCGAGGTCAAACCGGAATTCGCCGCGGAGCTGATCACCGGTCTCGGCCGGGTCGACGGTCGATCGGTCGGCGTCGTGGCCAACAACTCGGTGGTGCGTGGCGGCGTGCTGTTCGGTGACTCCGCAGACAAGGCCGCGCGCTTCATCTGGCTCTGCGACGCGTTCAACATCGCGTTGCTGTACCTGGCCGACGTGCCGGGCTTCATGATCGGCTCCGAGGTGGAACGGTTGGGCATCATCCGCCACGGCGCGAAGATGATCACCGCCGTCGCCGAGGCGAACGTGCCGCAGCTGTCGGTGCTGGTGAGAAAGGCCTACGGCGCCGGCCTGTACGCGATGGACGGACCCGGTTTCATGCCTGACGCCTGTATCGCGCTACCCACCGCACGGGTGGCGGTGATGGGACCTGAGGCTGCGGTCAACGCCGTCTACGCCAACAAGATCGCCGAGATCACCGACCACGAGGAGCGCGCCGGCTTCATCCGGGACAAGCGACAGGAGTACGAACAGGACGTGGACCTACTGCGGTTGGCTGCGGACCTGGTCATCGACGTGATCATCGAACCCGGTGAGCTCAGGGGCGAGATCTCGCGGCGCTTCGCGGCGTTGCAGGGCAAGGCCAGGCCGCTGGCCGACAAGCGTCATGGCGTCCCGCCCGGCTGACCCCGCGCCGGTCTGGGAGTTGCTCCCGCCGCGCGCCGTGCTGCTGACCCCTCGGACCTTCACCGACAGTTCCGGCGAGCCTGCCGGCAGTCCGCTGACCGTGCAGCGCTTCATCCCCAGCCGGGTCAGGCGGATGGTCGGTGCCTGGTGCTTCGTGGATTACTACGGCCCGGACGACCTCTCCGATGCCGGTGGCATGCAGGTGCCGCCGCACCCGCACTGTGGCCTTCAGACCGTCACCTGGCTGCTGTCCGGCGAGGTCCGGCACACCGACAGCGTGGGCAGCGATGCCCTTATCTCGCCGGGGCAGCTGAACCTGATGACCGCTGGCCACGGCATTTCACACGCCGAGAACTCCACCCGCCCGATCGGCCCGATCCTGCACGGGGTCCAGCTGTGGGTGGCCCTGCCCGAGGCGGTCCGCGACCAGCCCGCCTGCTTCGAACACCACGAGGATCTGCCGGTCTGGCAGGCAGCGGGCGTGCGGGCGACGGTGCTGCTCGGCAGCCTCGCCTCGGCGGTGTCGCCGGCGAGCACGTTCAGCCCGCTGGTAGGCGCCGATGTGTTCGTCGAACCGGCGCACCCGGCGTCCCTGCCGCTGAACACCGCCTGGGAGTACGCAGTGCTGGTGACCTCGGGTGCGGCGGTGATCGCCGGCGCACCGGTAACCACCGGCCAGTTGGTGCACCTGGGCGGCGGCCGGACCTCGCTGGAGGTGAGCAGTACCAGCGGTGCGCGGCTGCTGTTGCTCGGCGGCGAACCCTTCACCGAGGAGATCGTCATGTGGTGGAACTTCGTGGCACGGACCCACGACGAGATCGTCGCTGCGCGCACCGAGTGGATGCACGGTGATCGGTTCGGCACGGTCGAAGCGGGCGGCTCGCCGCCGCAACTGCCGCTGCCTGCACCCCCGATGCCTGCAGTCACCCTGAAGGCGCGTGGTGCTCGGGGTGATCAGGCAGCCGGCTGAGCTCCGGCCAGTGCCTTGAGCGTCAATAGCTGCCGGCGCATCATCACCAGGTCGCCCCACTGCAGCGCCAACCTGCCCGCTCGACGCCAACCCGTGCCGGCCGGTACGACGAGCTTGGCGATGAGCCGTGACCGGTCGGCACCCACCGGAACCACCAGGTAAGTCACCGCCATCGGGCCGAACAGCCGGCCGGTACCCGCCCTTCCGATGCCGGTGATGTGGACGTCCTGCTCGAAGGCTGCGATGTCGAAGATCAGCAGAAAGCGCTGCCCCACCGCGAGGTTCTCGGCGCCGGGAGTCGGCGTGCGTGGACTTCGGCGGCCCAGATTGTCGATCAGGTCGTAGCTGTACGGGGCCACTTTGAGCTGACACAACCAGCGGAAAGTCACCGCCACCGGTGCCTCGACGTCGACCGCCCTGATCATCTCGTCACGGGGCGGCCCGATGAGCCCGTCGCAGGGCAGCCGTTGCGCGGCCTCTTCGACGGTCGCGCCCCAGCGGCCCGGCAGCGAGGTGGCCATCAGCCCGGACCGGTCATTGCGCCCTCAGCAGCAGGACGCGTCTGGGCAGGTCGGCAAGGCTGAGGTCGATCTCGTGCAGCATGGCGCGTAGCAGCGGCAGCGAGATACCCACCACGTTGTGGTGATCGCCGTTGATCCGATCGACGAACCAGCCGCCCAGCCCGTCGATGGTGAAGGCTCCGGCCACCTCGAGCGGTTCGCCGGTGCTCACGTAGTCGACGATCTCGGCATCGCTGGGCTCACCGAAGAACACCTGAGTGCTGGCAAGGCGGTCGCAGCGACCGACGATCGCGCCGCCTGACATCCGGATCAGGCTGTGGCCGGTGTGCAGCACTCCCTGTTGACCGCGCATCGACTGCCACCGCGAGATCGCCTCGGCGGCGTCGGCAGGTTTGCCCAGCGCGGTACCGCCCAGCTCGAGCAGCGAATCGCAGCCCAGCACCAGGGTGTCCGCGCTGTCCGGGGTGCGGGAGTCCGCGCCGTCCGCCGTGCTGCTGCCACCGCCGCTGCCGTGGCCCAGGGCCGCCGCGACCGTGGTGGCCTTGGCCCGTGCCAGGGCCTGCACCAGTTCGGCAGGGCTGGGCGCGAGGATCGAGTCCTCGTCCACGCCGGAGACGATCACTTCTGGTTCGATGCCCGCTGACCGCAGCGTTCGGAGCCGGGCGGGGGAGGCCGAAGCCAGTACGAAGCGCACCAGAGGAGCCTAGTTGAGCTTGAGGGAGCGACCGATGATCTCTTTCATGATCTCGGTCGCGCCACCGTAGATGCGGGTGATGCGGGCATCGGCGTAGGCACGGGCGATCGGGTACTCGAGCATGTAGCCGTAGCCGCCGTGCAGTTGCAGGCACCGGTCGGTGACGCGGCCCTGCAGTTCGGTGCACCACCACTTGGCCTTGGCGGCGTCCTCGACCGACAGATCACCCTCGGACAGCGCGTCCACGCAGCGGTCCACGTAGGCCTGCGCCACGTCGACCTCGGTGGCGATCTCGGCCAGTACGAAGCGGGTGTTCTGCAGCGAGCCGATGGAGCTGCCGAAGGCCTTGCGATCGCGGACGTACTGGATCGTCCAGTTCAGGGCGGCGCGTGCGCCGGCAAGGCCTGCGATCGCGATGGACATCCGCTCCTGCGGCAGGTTGGAGACCAGGTAGCCGAAGCCGCCGCCGACCTCGCCCAGCACGTTCTGGGGCCCGACCACGACATCGGTGAACGACAGCTCCGCGGTGTCTTGAGAATGCATCCCCACCTTCTCCAGGTTCCGGCCTCGCTCGAAGCCGGGCATCCCGCGTTCCAGCACGACCAGGGTCAGTCCCCGGTGCTTCTCCGGCGACGTCCGGACCGCGGTGATCACCAGGTCGGCGTTGATGCCGTTGGTGATGAACGTCTTCGCGCCGTTGACGATCAGGTCCTGACCGACGGCCTTCGCACTGGTGCGGATGCCTGCCAGATCGGAGCCGGCACCCGGCTCGGTCATGGCGATCGCGGTCACCAGCTCTCCCGAGGCGATGCCGGGAAGCCAGCGCTGCTTCTGCTCGTCGGTGCAGTAGTGCAGGAAGTAGGGCAGGCAGATGTCGTTGTGCAGCGTGATCCCCAGCCCCGCGCCACCCACTCCGGCAAGCATGATCTCTTCGCCTAGCACCTGGTTGAAGCGGAAGTCCGAGATGCCCCCGCCCCCGAACTCCTCGGGGATCTGAATACCCAGGAATCCATTGGCGCCTGCCGCCGTGAAGATGTCACGTGGCGCAAGCCCGGCCCGCTCCCAGGTGGGGTAGTCCGGAAGCAGCTCCTTGCCGATGAAGGTCCGCACCGCGTCGGCGAAGGCGAGGTGGTCTGCGTCGTAGTGCTTGCGCTGCATGGGGGTCTCCCGATCAGGCGGCTGGAGATCGAACGTGGATGACCTCAATTTACTATGACGTCCTAGTTTTCGGTGATGACTACTGTCGACGGCGTGAACGAAGCCCAGACCGACGAAGACCCGGCCACCACCTCGGCCACCTCTTCGGCCACCCGATCCGGCCCCCGTGCGGAGGTGGCTGTCATCGGTGGCTCAGGCTTCTACTCGCTGCTCTCCGATGCGGTGTCGGTCACCGTGCAGACGCCGTACGGGCCGCCCAGCGACGAGATCACGGTGGGCACCCTCGCCGGACGCCAGGTGGCGTTCCTGGCCAGGCACGGTGCCGACCATCGCTTTCCGCCACACCGGGTGCCGTATCGGGCCAACCTGTGGGCGCTGCGGTCACTGGGGGCGCGGCAGGTACTGGCAGCCTCTGCGGTGGGATCGCTCAAGGCCGAGTACGGCCCAGGCACCCTGGTGCTGCCCGACCAGATCCTGGATCGGACCTCCGGGCGCGCGCACACCTTCAACGACGCCGGGGACGGCCCGGACCGCGGCGTCAGCCACGTCTCGTTCTCGGACCCGTACTCGCACTCCGGTCGGGCTGCGGTGGTGCGGGCCGCCGCGTCCTCAGCCACTGAACTCGTCAGCCGGGCCACCCTGGTGGTGATCAACGGACCGCGCTTCTCCACCCGTGCCGAGTCACTGGACTATCAGCGATCGGGCGGCCACATCATCGGCATGACCGGCATGCCCGAGGCCGCACTGGCGCGCGAGCTTGCCCTTGACTACACGGCCCTGTGCCTGGTCACCGACCATGACGCAGGGGTCGAGGTCGGCGAGGGGGTCACCCACGCCGCGGTGCTCGAGCAGTTCGCCGCCAACCTGCCGAGGTTGCGCGAGTTGCTGGTCGCCGCGCTGGCTGAACTGCCAGCGGTTTCGGGGGACGAACTGTTCGCCGAGCTCTACGGCAGCACGCCCCCGCCGTTCGAACTGCCGTAGCCGCTCACGATGCGGATTCTGCTCACCGGCGGCGCCGGGTTCATCGGCCAGCACGTGCTGGCGGTCGCACTCACACGCGGCCATGACGTCCGGGTGCTCGATTCGCTGCGGCCCGATGTGCATGCCGATCAGTCCTGGCGACCGCCGTCCGGTGTCGAGTTCGTGCTCGGCGATGTGCGCGACGGCGACACCGTCGATCGGGCGCTGGCCGGAGTCGACGCGGTGATTCACCTTGCAGCGAAGGTGGGTCTGGGCGTGGCGGTCTCCGACCTGCCGGATTATGCCTCGTCCAATGACGTCGGGACGGCCAGCGTGCTGGCCGGCATGGCGCGAAGCCAGGTCGGCCGGCTGACGATCGCCAGTTCGATGGTCGTGTACGGCGAGGGACTCGGACGGTGTGCCGACCACGGTGACGTCTCGCCGGGGGTGCGCGCCGAATCTTCCCTGGCGCAGGGTCGGTTCGAGCCACCGTGCCCGCTGTGCGGCGAGCCGCTCGGCACCACCCTGGTGACCGAGGACGCCCCGATCGATCCCAGAAATGCCTACGCCACCAGCAAGTACGCCCAGGAGCTGTATGCCGCCAACTGGGCACGGGTGACCGGCGGTTGCGTGGCGGCCATGCGCTACCACAACGTCTACGGCCCCGGCATGCCCAGGGACACCCCGTACGCCGGGGTCGCTGCCATCTTCACGTCGGCGTTGCGAGCGGGCCGGGCTCCGCTGGTGTTCGAGGACGGTGGGCAACGGCGGGATTTCGTGCACGTCCGCGACATCGCCGCCGCGACGGTGCTGGCGGCCGAGACCGCGCCGAGCTATCCGGTCAGGGCCTTCAACGTCGGCTCCGGCACCCCGCGGACGGTCGGTGAGATGGCCGCCGCGCTGGCGTTGGCGCTGGACGGACCGACCCCGGTGGTGACCGGGGAGTTCCGGCTGGGCGACGTCCGTCACATCACCGCGGACTCGGCCCGGGCGCGGGCAGAACTCGGGTGGCTGCCGGCCGTCGACTTCACCGACGGAATGGCAGAACTGGCGCGGCTCTAGCAGGTCCGGCCGGCTGGCCGTGCCTACCGGTCAGCGAAGCCGCCGGTCAGGAAGCGAGTGGCAGCCGCACCGTGAACTCGCAGCCACCGACGGCGTTGCACACCTCGACGCTGCCGTCATGGGCGGTGACGATGCCCCGGGTGATGGCCAGGCCCAGACCGGCGCCGCCACCGAGCCCAGGCTGCGGGGTGCGGGCCGGCTCGCCCCGGAAGCCCACATCGAAGACCTTGGCCAGGTCCTCGGGGGCGATCCCGCCGCACTCGTCCCGGACCGTGACCTCGGCCACCGGGATCTGAGATTCAGCCGAGGATCTAAGCGTTATCTCGACCGTTCCTTCGGAGCCGGTATGGCGGATGGCATTGATCAGCAGGTTCGTCAGCGCGCGGTTCAGCTCCGAGCCGTTGCCGAGGACCTCGGCCATCGTGGACGACCGCCCCACCAGTTTGACGCCCTGCAGGGTGGCTACCGGCTCGATCGCCGCGACGCAGTCCGACACCAGATCATCGAGGTTCACCCGTTCGGCGCGGGTCCTCGGGGCATTCGCCTGCAGCCGCGAGATCTCGAACAGGTCGTCCACCATGCCGGCCAGCCGGTCGACCTCGATCCGGATCTGCTTGTGGTACCGCTCGGGCGAGGTGGCCAGCCCGTCCTCCAGGGCCTCGGCCATGGCACGCAGCCCGGCCAGCGGGGTCCGAAGGTCGTGAGACACCCAGGCGATCAGCTCACGGCGAGAGGTCTCCAGGCTGCGTTCCCGATCACGGGACTCCGAAAGTGTGCGGCCCGTCTCCTCGAGGTCGGCCCGGAGTCGCTCGAGCTCACCGGACAGTCGCCGACCGTCGGCGGCTGGCACCCGGACCTCCCGTACATCATCGAGGGCGGCAAGAATCGATCTGTTGTCCTTGGCGAAAGTCCTTGCGGTCAGTCCGGCCACCACCGCGCCGAGCAGACCCGCGACGACCGACGCGACCACCGTGACGTACTCGTCGTCCATCGAGATGAACATGGCCTGCGTGTTGCCGATCACCGCCCCCACCGACGCGGCGGTGGCCACCAGCGTCACCGACAGCAGCAGGGCGGTCTGGGACCGTCGTCGTAGCGGCCAGGTCAGCAGCCAGGCGACGAGTGCTCCGCCGGCGCCCCAGAGCAGAGCGGTGCCGACGATGTCGGCCAGGTGCGCCGCGCTCATACCTCTGCCGATGGCCAACACAAAGGCGATACTAGGGCCTCGTCGGCGCCGACGTTTCCGCCGTCACCGCAGCCGCGTCCAGAGCTCCCCGCCCCTGGGTTCACGCGGCGTCCATGCGGTAGCCCACACCCCACACCGTCTGGATCAGGCGGGGGTCACGCGGATCGTCCTCGATCTTCTCCCGCACCCGGCGCACGTGCACCGTGACGGTGGACTGGTCACCGAACGTCCACCCCCACACGGCCTCCATCAGCTGGGTGCGGGTGAAGGCCTTGCCGGCGTGCGCCATCAGGTAGGCAAGCAGATCCAGCTCGCGCACGGTCAGCGCCAGTTCGGTGCCCGCCTTGGTGACCCGCCGCGCCGCGGTATCGACCGTGAGCGGGCCGATCCGCAGCAGTTCCGGGGTGTCGACGACCACCGTCGCCCGGCGCAGCACCGATTCCACCCGCAGCACCAGTTCGCGTGGTGAAAAGGGCTTGGTGATGTAGTCGTCGGCGCCGACCTCGAGACCGGCGATCCGGTCGTCCTCCTGGCCCAGCGCGGTCAGCATGATGACCGGCAGGTCGGCGTGGACCAGCCGCAGTCGCCGACAGATCTCTATGCCGTCCACCCCCGGCAGCATGAGATCCAGGATGACCAGGTCGATCTCGGCCGCCTCCGGTCCGGTCAGCGTCTCGGCCGCGAGCGTGCCGTCGCTGATGGAGCGGGTCTGATGTCCCGATCGCTGCAGGTAGGACACCACGACCTCGGCGACGGTCGGGTCGTCCTCCACTATCAACACGCTTGCCACGGTGGCGAGCTTAGGCGTTGCCGGCACGCGTTCGGCGGTTAGTCGCTGATGTTCCCCCTTCCGTAAGGGTTGGCCGCCTCCCGCTGCATTAACGTGGACAGGTGATCGATCTCGTGCTGCCGTGCCTCGACGAAGCTGTCGCGCTGCCCTGGGTGCTGGGGCGGGTACCTGCCGGTGTGCACCCGATCGTGGTCGACAACGGCAGTACCGACGGCGGCCCCGACCTGGCCCGGTCCCTCGGCGCCGAGGTGGTGCACTGTGCACAGCGCGGTTACGGCGCTGCCTGCCACGCCGGGCTGATGGCCGCCACCGCGGAATTCGTGGCGTTCTGCGACTGTGATTCCTCCGTCGATCCGGCCGGCCTCGAGGCGTTCGCCGCTCCGGTGCTGTCCGGCGCTGCCGATCTGGTGGTCGGGCGTCGGCGGACCGAGAAGTTCACGGCCTGGCCGGTGCATGCGCGACTGGCGAACCTGGAACTGGCTCGCCGGGTGCGGCGCAAGACCGGTGTGCCGCTGTTCGACATCGGTCCGCTGCGGGTCGCCCGGCGGGAGGCGTTGATCGGGCTGGGTCAACTGGACCGGCGCAGCGGCTACCCGTTGGAGACGGTGCTGCTCGCTGCGCAGGCACAGTGGCGCATCGTGCAGACGGACTTCACCTACCGACCGCGTTCAGGGCGATCGAAGGTCACCGGCACGCTACGCGGCACCACGCAGGCGATCCGCGACATGTCCTCGGTGCTCGCTCGATGATGTCGCCGCCCAGGCAGAGCGCTGCGCTCGAGACGGTGGTCGTGATCGCGAAAGAACCCCTACCTGGCAGGGTGAAGACCCGCCTGATCGGTGACTTCACCGCCGAGCAGGCAGCCGATCTCGCGGCCGCGGCGCTGGCCGACACGTTGGCGGCGATGGATCAGGTCTCCTGCCGGCGACGGGTACTGCTGCTGGACGGCCGCGCCGGTGCCTGGGTCCCGCGTGGGTGGGAGGTCATCGAGCAGGTGACCGGCGGACTCGACGAGCGGTTGGCTGCCGGTTTCGAGTCCCTGGACGACGCGCCGGCGGTGCTGGTTGGCATGGACACCCCGCAGCTGCGGGCCCGCCAGCTGAACTTCAATCCGTCCCGCTTCGACGCCTGCCTGGGAATGGCCGCCGACGGCGGCTTCTGGGCGATCGGCTTCGCCCGTCCCGCTCAGGCCGGCGCAGTGCTGCGGGGAGTGCCGATGTCGACGTCTGAAACGGGCTCGATCCAACGCCAGCGGATGGTCTCGGCCGGGCTGTCGGTGCAGTTGCTGGCCACCCTGACCGATGTTGACACCGCCGCAGCGGCCCGGTCGGTCGCGCTGCAGAGCCCCTCGACCAGATTTGCCCGCCGCTGGCTGGGCTATTCGACCGAGGCGGGTCACGGATGGAACTAGGCGCACTCGAACCGTACGAGGGTGCGCTGCGACAGGCTCAGCAGCTCAGCCTCGTCACCGCCGACGGTCGGCTGCTGCCGCTGGCCATCGACCGTTATCTCGACGACGCCGACGACGCCGACCGGACGGTGCTGGATCGCTGTACGGCGCCGGTGCTGGACGTCGGCTGCGGTCCGGGCCGCATCGTGTACGCCCTTGCCGCTGAGGGGATGCCAGCCCTCGGCGTGGACATCGCCGAGTTCGCGGTGGCACTGACGGTGCAGCGCGGCGCGCCGGCCCTGAGCCGGGACGTCTTCGATCGGGTCCCCGGTGAGGGCCGCTGGCCCACCGTGCTCGTGCTGGACGGCAACATCGGCATCGGCGGAGATGTGGCTGGCCTGCTCACCAGGCTGGCCCTGCTCGCGGCTCCGCGCGGCTCGTTGATCGTCGAGGCCAGCACCACCGAGGCGGGCACCGACGACGTGTTGCAGGTTCGGTTCACCGACGCCGCACTGGGCACCGGCACCGGCCCGGAGTTCGGTTGGTCGGTGGTTGCCGCAGATGTGCTGATGGCCCACGCCGAACGCGCCGGCCTCAAGACCACGGACTACTGGTCCGCCGGCGGCAGGGAGTTCCTGCGGTTCGAGCGCAGGACCGACGCCGCGTAGCTCGCGGCGGTGACCAGCGCGATCAACCCCAGCAGGATCAGCAGGTTCCTGGTGTAGTTCTGCTGCAACAGTGC
>JBBQFE010000033.1:0-12771 GCA_038321605.1 Mycobacteriales bacterium
GACGCCGACGAGACCTTCCTCATCGGCTCCCGCGAAGAGTCCGAGACCACCGAGCTCCAGGTCTACTCGTCCGCTTCACCTCTCGGCCTCGCGCTGACCGGCGCGAAGAAGGGCCAGACCGTCTCTTACGAGACCCCGAACGGCAAGACCTTGAAGGTCACACTGAAGGACGCGGTGCCCTTCTCGGGCTGAGCGCGGCTGACAAGCGCTGGCCATCGAACCCGACGGCGCTATTCCGGTGTTCGCGCTGAGCGATACCGGGATCACAGTTCGCTCGGGCGATAGCCGATTCCAGCGCCGCGACGTAGCGTCGAACGGGTGAATGATGCAGCCACCCCAGCGCCCGCTCCCACGACACTGGGCGACCTTCGCCGATCGGGTCACGTACACCGTGGCGTCAAGGCCGAGCTTCGGCAGAACCTGATCGCGCGACTGGCAGCGGGCCAGCCGAGCCTGCCCGGCATTGTCGGCTTCGACGACACCGTCATCCCCGAGGTCGAGCGCGCGCTGCTCGCCGGGCATGACATCGTGCTGCTCGGCGAGCGTGGTCAGGGCAAGACCAGGCTCATCCGCACCCTGGTCGGGCTGCTGGACGAGTGGACGCCGGTCATCACCGGCTCGGAACTGAACGAACATCCGTACGCCCCCATCACGCCGGGGTCCGCCCGCCTGGCCGCCGAGCTGGGTGACGAGCTGCCGGTCAGCTGGAAGCACCGCAGCGACCGCTACGGCGAGAAGCTGGCCACCCCGGACACCTCCGTGGGTGACCTGATCGGTGACATCGACCCGATCAAGGTGGCCGAGGGGCGCTCGCTGGGTGACCCCGAGACGGTCCATTACGGCCTGGTACCACGCACCAACCGGGGGATCTTCGCGGTGAATGAGCTGCCCGACCTGGCCGAACGGATCCAGGTGGCGATGCTCAACGTGTTGGAGGAGCGCGACATCCAGGTCCGGGGCTACCAGCTGCGGCTGCCGTTGGACCTGTTGCTGGTTGCCAGCGCGAACCCTGAGGACTACACCAACCGCGGCCGGATCATCACTCCCCTCAAGGACCGATTCGGTGCCGAGATCCGCACCCACTACCCGCTGGACCTGGACGACGAACTGCGGCTGATCGCTCAGGAGGCAGCGGTGCTCTGGGACAGCCCGGACTCTGCCGACACCTCGCATGCAGCACCGCTCGTACCGTCGCACCTGCTCGATGTCATCGCCCGCTTCGCCCGTGCGGTGCGCGAGGCGCCGCAGGTCGATCAACGCTCAGGGGTCTCAGCCCGTTTCGCCATCGCCGCGGTCGAGACCGTCGCGGCGTCAGCCGTCCGGCGCGCCGCGATCACCGGCGAAGCCATCGCGGTGGCCAGGGTTGCCGACCTGCCTTCGATCGTGCCGGCCTCCCGCGGCAAGGTCGAGTTCGACGACGCCGACTCCGGCCGGGAGCTCGAGGTCCTCGACCATCTGCTGCGCCGTGCTGTGGCCGAGACATCGCGGGCCCGGCTCGCCGGACTGGACCTGCGGCCCCTGCAGGCGAAGTTCGACGAAGGCCTGCTGGTGTCCAGCGGCGACACCGTCTCGGCCGACCAGCTGTTGGAACAGCTCGGCACCATCCCCGGGCTGTCGGACCTGCTCGAGCGGCTGGAGCCGGACAGCGTGCACGAGGGACCAGCCACCGTCGGCATCGCCGCAGCAGCCGTGGAATTCGCGCTGGAAGGGCTGTACCTGAACAAGCGACTGGCCAAGGACTCCGCCGGCGGCCGGACCGTCTACGGCTCATGAGAGAACCGGGAAGGCGACCATGAGCGTCCGTTACGGCGCCTGGCACGGTGGGTCGGACCCGCTGGAGCCGCCGTTCGACGTGCGTCGTGCGCTGGACGAGATCGGCGACGACGTGCTCGGTGGCATGTCGCCCCGGTCAGCTCTGCAACGGCTGATGCGGTTGGGTCCCAATGGCCGCGACGGGCTGGATGCACTGCGCCAGAAGGCCCGCCGGCAGGCACGCAAGCTGCGGGAGTCCAGCAGGCTGGACGGAACACTGGATCAGGTCCGCGAACTGCTGGACACCGCCCTGGAGGCAGAACGCACCGCCCTGTTTCCCGATCCCGGCGACGCGGCTCGGATGGCGGAGGCGGAGCTGGATGCGTTGCCGACCGACACCTCCCGAGCGGTCCGCGAGCTGACTGACTACCAGTGGCGCTCGCCCGAGGCCGCCGCTGCGTACCAGCAGATTTCAGAGCTGCTGCGCTCAGAGGTGCTCGACGCGCAGTTCGCCGGCATGCGGGATGCCCTTGCCAACCCGAGCCCCGAGGGCATGGCGGCCATCAAGGCGATGCTCGCCGACCTGAATGCGATGCTCGACGCCGATGCCCGTGGCGAGCACACGCCCGAGCAGTTCGCCGAGTTCATGGACAACCACGGCGACTTCTTTCCCGATCAGCCGGCCGACCTGGCCGAGCTCGTCGACGCGCTGGCTCGCCGGGCCGCGGCAGCCGAGCGACTGATGAATTCCCTCACGCCCGAGCAGCGCGCGGAGCTGGGTGCGCTGATGGACCAGGCACTGTCGGATGCAGGACTCGCCGACCAGATGTCGCGGCTGCAGGGATCGCTGCGCGCTGCCCGTCCGGACCTGGAGTGGAACGGCCGGGAGCGGATGTCCGGGGACGAGCCGATGGGTTACGCCGACGGCACCGAGGCCTTGTCAGAGCTTGCAGACCTCGACGAACTCTACGAACTGGCCCAGCAGGACTACCCCGGCGCCAGTCTCAGCGACATCGACGAGGCGCTCGTGGAGCGTGCACTGGGCAGGCAGGCCGTCGAGGATCTGGCACGGCTGCGAGAGATCGAGCGCGAGCTCCAGCGGCAGGGCTATCTGGACCACGGCGGCGACGGGCTCGAGCTGAGCCCGAAAGCACTGCGACGGCTCGGCTCCACCGCGCTGCGACGGGTGTTCGCCACCCTGGGTTCCGGCGGCCGCGGAGATCACGACGTTCGCGATGCCGGCGCCGCAGGCGAGATCACCGGCGCCAGCCGGGAGTGGCGATTCGGAGACGAGCAGCCCCTGGACGTGGTCCGTACGGTGCGCAATGCCGTGCTCCGCGGTGAAGGGCAGTCCGGGAGCGGCCGGATCAGACTGCGACCGGAGGACTTCGAGGTGGTCGAGACCGAACGGCGGTCCTCGGCTGCAGTCGCGCTGCTCGTGGACATGTCGTACTCCATGGAACTGCGCGGCAGCTGGGGCGAGGCGAAGACGACGGCGCTGGCGCTGCATTCGCTGGTCACCACCAAGTACCCGCAGGACGCCATCGAGATCATCGGCTTCGCCGACTACGCGCGCACCATGTCTCCACGGGACCTGGTCAACCACGATTGGCAGGCCGTCCAGGGCACGAACCTGCAGCATGCGTTGATGCTGGCCCGGCGTCACCTCGACCGACACCGGGACGCGGAACCGGTGATCCTGGTGATCACCGATGGCGAGCCCACCGCGCATCTGGCCGCCGACGGGTTCTCCGACTTCAGCTGGCCGCCCTCGTCCGAGACCATCGCGGCCACCCTGGCCGAGGTGGAGCGCTGCACCAGGCGTGGCGCGACCATCAACGTCTTCATGCTCGATGACGAACCACGGCTGGTGGATTTCATGCACCATGTGGGACGCCGCAACGGCGGGCGGGTCTTTCTGCCCAAGAACGGCGCTCTCGGCGAGTACGTTGTCGCGGACTATCTGCAGGCCCGTGGCGGTCGGCGACGGCGAGCCGGATAACCTGCAGGACATGCGCCATCTGCTGGAAGCCCTGCACATCCTGTTCGCCATCTTCGCGATCGGACCCCTGGTCCACGCCGCAACCACCGCTGCACGCGGCGTGAAGGCCGGTGACGCCTCGGCGGTAGCCGGGTCCGCACGGACCGTCAAGATCTACGGCTATGCCTCGATCGCGGTAGCCGTCCTGGGATTCGGCCTCGTCCAACCCAAGTGGGACAACCGCTTCGGTGACACCTGGGTGTGGTTGTCGCTGGTGCTCTACCTCGTTTCGCTGGCCGTCGTGTTCGCCGTGCTGCTGCCGAGCCTGCAGGGTGCCGCCAAGGCGCTGACCGGCTCGACTGTGAGCACCGGCGGGGCAGTGGACGCCGGAGCGTCGGCGGCTACGGGAGGTTCGGCGGCGGAGGCCTTCACCGCACGGATCGCTGTCGGCGGCGGGCTCGTGGCCCTGATCTTCGCGGTCATCGTCTTTCTGATGGTCTTCAAACCAGGCTCGTGACCCCAGCCACGTCCTGGGACGTGCGGATCACCGACGCCGACACCACCCGCGAGCTGCGTCGGGCCGTCCTTCGGCCGCACCTGACCAGTGGCAGCGAGCTTCCGGGTGACCACGAGCCCGGCGTCATCCATCTCGCGGCTTTCGACGGTGACGTCCCCGTCAGCGCCTGCCTGATCTTTCCGGAGGAGTGCCCGTGGTTGCCGGGCCGCAGCGCGTGGCGGCTGCGCGGCATGGCCACCGACCAGCTTCGGCGCGGTAACGGCGCGGGGGCTGCGTTGGTGGCCGAGGCCCAGCAACTCGCGCTGGCCTCGAACACCCAGCTGATCTGGTGTCTGGCCCGGCTGAGCGCGGCCGGGTTCTATCAGCGACAGGGCTGGGTCGTGACCGGAGAAGAATTCGAGTCCGTGGGTGTGCCGCATCTGCGGATGCACCGCGAGTTGGCCGGCTGACCCCGTCCCACAGTGGGCCTCAGAGACCTCGCAGCCGCCGGGCCCCCAGGTCGACCCGGCTCGCCGGTCGCGCGACCCGGATGCTGGCGCTGAGCACATGCGCGCCGTCCGGGGCGGCAACCATCGGGGCGAGCGCACATTCGACCACCTCGGGCAGGTCATCGGCCAGCTGGGACAGCCGCAGGGCCACCTCGGTGAGGGCAGCTATGTCAGCCGGTTCGGCACCTCCGTAGCCGGTCAGCAGCGGAAAGGCCTTGGGCTGGCTGATGAGTTCTGCGGCGTCCAGGGTGGTGAGCGGTACCACGGCGTAGGCACGATCATCGAGCAGGTCCGTCGCCACCCCGCCGACCCCGAAGGTCACCAGCGAGCCGAACGACCGATCGTCGTGCATCTCCAGGATGGTGTCCACACCCCGCGGCGCCATCGGCTGGATGATCGCCGCCGCCAACGGCCCCAGGTGCAGCGATCGCCAGGCCTCATCGAGGTCGTGCCCATCGCCCAGGTGCAGCCGCACCGCGCCGGGAACCTTCAGCGCGACCGGCCAGCCGAGCTCGACGGCGGCCGCCTGTGCCGCCTCGAGGCCGGTGACGGACACGCACGGAACCATGTGGATGCCGTAATGGCCCAGCAGTTCGGCGGATTCGGCGAGCGTCAGCCGGCGGCCTGCCGGGGCCGCGGCCATCACCGTGGTGATCAGCAGCCGGGCGGCGTCGGTGTCGATCCCGGCGATGTCGGGCACTCGTCCGGCATCCCGCCGACGCCAGCGCGCGTAACGCATCACATGGGCCAGCGCGGCCACCGCCCGTTCGGGCGAGGAGTACGAAGGAATCGATCCACGCATCGGCGCGAAATCCCCTTCGACCGCCAGCACTTGCGGCACGCCCTCGAAGCCGAGGAAGGTGGTCAGCACCGGCTTGTCCTGGCCGGCCACCGCCTTGCGCAATTGGGCGGCCGCCTCGATCTCCTGGCCCCGGCGCATGGGGGGCACGAAGATGCTGACCACCGCGTCCACGTCCTCGGCGGCCAACGCGGCCCGGACCGCATCTGCGAACACTTCGGCGCTGGCATCGACACCCACGTCCACCAGCCTCGTCATCGGTAGTCCCGAGGTGGCCAGCGCGTCGGCGACCAGTACGCCGAGCGCCGTGGAATGGCCGACGACGGCGACGCGATCACCCTTGGGCAACGGTTGGGTGGTGAGCAGGATGGCCACGTCGAAGAGCTGCGCGAGGGTCTCGGTACGGATGACCCCGGAGGCTTCGAACAGTGCTTGCACGCTCGATTCGGGGACCTCTACGGAGGTGTGCTGCAGTCCGGCGACCACCGACCCGCGCCCGCTCTTCACCGCGACGATCGGCTTGCGCCTGGCAAAGCGGCGGGCGAGCCGGGCGAACTTTCGCGGGTTGCCGAAACTCTCCAGGTAGAGCAGCGCCACATCGGTGCCCTGATCGGCTTCCCAGTACTGCAGCAGGTCGTTGCCCGAGACGTCCGCCCGGTTGCCCGCAGACACGAACGTGGAGACCCCGAGCCCGCGCCGCGCCGCCTCCCCCAGGACCGCAACCCCGAGCGCGCCCGACTGGCAGAAGAATCCCGCCCGCCCGCGCAGCGGGGCCACCGTGGCGAGCGAGGCGTTCAGCGAAATCTGCGGATCGGTGTTGATGACTCCGAGACAGTTCGGTCCGACCACCCGCATGCCGTGAGCACGGGCATCGTTGACGAGTTTCCGCTGCGCCAGCAGGCCTTGTGCACGGGCCTGGTCGTCGCCACTCTCGCCGAAACCGGCCGAGATCACGACCAGTCCACGCACGCCGCGGGCGCTGCATTCCTCGACCACATCCCCGACACCCTCCGAAGGAATGGCCAGCACCGCCAGGTCGACCTGCCCCGGGACGTCGGCAACGCTGGGGTACGCGAGCACCCCGTTGATCGAGCGGGCGCGCGGGTTGATCGGATAGATGGGTCCGGTGAATCCGGAACGCTGCAAGTTCTCGAAGACCAGGTTGCCGATCTTGTTCTCATCCGCGCTGGCGCCGATGACGGCCACCGAGGACGGGAACAACAGCCTTTGGATGGAACGTGATTCGGCCCGCTGCTCCCGTTCGGCCATCACCTTCTCGGTGAGTGCCGTGGATGCGATGTCGAAGTCGAGCGTCACCTCGCTGCCCTCGAGGTGCCGCGTCGGTTGGAAGCCGGCATCGAGAAACACCCGCATCATCTTGGAATTCTCAGCCAGCACCAGCGCTTCGAAACGGACGATGCCGACCTCGCGCGCAGCCTCGGCCAGGTGCTCGAGCAACACCGAGCCGATCCCACGACCCTGGTGGGCATCGGCGACCACGAAGGCGACCTCTGCCGTGCCGCTCGGCGTCGGTGGCCCGTCACCCGGCAGCGGCAGTCCCTCGAACCGACCGATGGCGATGATCTCGCTGCCGAGCCAGGTCGCCAGCGCAACCCGGTCGCGATGGTTGACCTGACTGAACCGGATCAGATCGCGCGGCGGGATCGTCGGGTAGGCGGAGAAGTACCGCAGGTACCGGGTACGGACCGAGAGGCCGGCGTGGAAGGCCACGATCGCGTCGGCGTCATCCGGGGTGATCGGCCGCAGGTGCACGGTACCGCCGTCTGCCACGACCACATCTGCTTCCCAGTGCGGCGGGTAGTTGTAGTTCAGACTCAGGTCAACCGGAGCGGCGACCGGTACCAGCGACGGTTCGTCGGCCACGGTCCTCAGTCCCGCGGATCGTTGGGATCGAGGCCCAGCAAGGGATAACTGGCGTCGCGGGTGGCCCAGATGGAGCGGTCCAACCACGAATCGCCACCGGGGATCCAGTGCTGCGGTTGCGGCCGGCGTCCCTCGCCCATGGTCCTGGGGAGCTCGGCGGTGATGCCTCGACTGCGCAGATCGTCCGTCCAGGCCTGGGGAATCTCCGTTGCCGGGTCCAGCGGATGACCGGACACCTCGGCGATCAGATGCGTCCAGGTTCGCGGTACGCAGCGCAGCGCGCCGTATCCGCCGCCACCCAGAGCCAGCCACTTACCGTTGCAGACCTGGTGGGCGAGCAGGTGCAGCGCCGCGTACGCCGCACGCTGACCGTCCACCGTCAGGGCGAGATCGGCGAGCGGATCCTCGTGGTGGGTGTCGCAGCCACACTGCGTCACGAGGATCTCGGGCTTGAACGCCGCGACGGCTCCTGGCACCACTGCGTTGAACGCCTTCAACCACCCGTCGTCGGAGGTGGCCGGCGGCAGCGCCAGGTTGATCGAACTGCCGTGCGCAGCCCCCTCACCGATCTCGGTGGCGAAGCCGGTGCCCGGATACAGGGTGCGCGGATCCTGATGCAGGGAGATCGTCAATACCCGCGGGTCGTCGTAGAAGGCTGCCTGGACCCCGTCGCCGTGGTGGACGTCGATGTCGACGTAGGCCACCCGCTGGGCACCGGCGTCCAGCAAGGCCCGGATCGCGACCACCACGTCGTTGAGCACGCAGAAGCCGGCGGCGGAATCCCGCATCGCATGGTGCAGACCGCCGGCGATGTTCACCGCGTGCTCGGTGCGGGAGTTCCACACCTGCAGGGCGGCCAGGCGTGACCCGCCGGCGATCAGTGCAGCGGCATCGAACATGCCGGCGAACACGGGATTGTCATCGCTGCCCAACCCGTGACCGCGATAGGTCTGGTCGCCGCTGGCCGTGCGCAGTGCCGCGAGGTACTCGGCGGAGTGGACCGTCAGCAACTGCTCGTCGGTGGCGGCCTGCGGCCCGATGACGGTCAGCCGGTCCAGCACTCCGAGACCACGGGCCAGCGACACCGTCAGATCAAGCCTCACCGGCGTCATCGGGTGCTCGCCGAAGTTGTAGCTCAGGTAGTCCTGGCCCCAGACGAGCGTCGCCGCACAGCCACCGTCGCTCACCGAATCTGCGCCCATAGCCGTTCACGGTATCCCCCGCTGATCGGCCTCGCCGTGCTGGTCACCGAACCGGGGTTCACGCGGCCTGCACGGCCACCTTTGCGGGGTTGATCAGCAGCAGGACGATCAGCAGAAGCAGGAGGCCGACCGCCCCGGTGGCCGCGATCGCGTGCGCGGCGGTGAACACACTGCCCAACGCACCGGCACAGACGAAGCCCAGGCCCTGACCGACCATCAGACCGGTCGTGTTCAACGCATACATCCGCCCCCGGATCTCCACCGGCGTCACATCCCGCAACGACTGATCCAGCCCCAGCCCGTACAGCGACGCCGCCCCGCTGAGCAGCAACAGGGTCAACGCCACCGGCATCGGCGGCGCCAGAAAGAACAGCGCCAGCACGATCGGGATCACCAGTGCCACCGGGGTCACGAGTCGCAACCGTAGCCGCTCCGACAGCAGCCAGACACCGCCGAGGTCGCCCAGCACCGTACCCACCGGAATGGCCATCAGCCACAGTCCGACCAAGGAGGCCGACGACCCTGCCTGGCTGACCGCGGGTGCAGCCAGCGCCTCGGGGGCTACTGCGATGAACGGCACCAGCCAGCCGATGAGAAGCAGCCGGCGCACCTGTGGCAGCGCCCAGATCTGTCCGATGCCGGCGAGCGAATCAGCCACCAGTCGCTGCCGGGGCCCCGCGGCCCGCGCCAGGTCGCGGCGACGCACACCGACCCCGATGACACAGGCGGACACGGCAAAGCTGAGCGTGTCGGCCACCAGCGCGCCGCGTGGGCCGAACGGCCCGATCAGCAGTCCGCCAAGGCCCGCTCCCAGGATCTGCGAGCTCTGGGCGATGATCCGAAGGATGGAGCGACCGGGCACGAAAGCCTTGCCGGGCAACACCTCGGCCACCAACGCACCAGCGCTGCCGGCCCGAACCGGCGCGATCAGGCCCACCACGAAGAGCAACCCGAAGATCACCGGCACCGGCACCGAGCCGATAGCGATGCCGGCGACGACACAGCCCGAGAGCGCATCGCAGCCCATCATCAGCCGGCGGGGAGCCATTCGGTCCACCAGCGCCGACAGCAGCACGCCGCCGAACAGGTAGGGCAGAAAGGCGACGGCGAAGGTCAGCGCGGACAGCAGCGCCGAACCGGTGCGCTGGTAGATCAACACGGTCACGGCAAGGTAGGCCACGCTGTCGCCCAGGATCGAGATCAGGCTGGATCCGGCGAGCGCCCGGAATTCCGGTACCGCCAGAGCGTCCCGGTACCGACCCTGGGGAAGCTCGCTCGTCGGGGGCATGCCGGTCATCCTTCGCCGGCGCCGGGTCGGCCGCGATAGATTCGTGTTGAGACGAATCGAACGGGTCGGACGGAGCATCGCATGGAAACCGTGTTCCAGCTCGGTCCGCGGGACTGGCCCAAGGTGCGCTTCGTCCGATCGCCGCTGTTCGAGACGATGCAGGCCGTACGGGTGCTGGGTGACCGGCGCCGCGAGCAGGTCCACCGACGGTGGGTGAACACGGTCGACGCCCCGGCGGCGATGGCAGCGCTGCCCGGACTACTCGCGGTAAACCCAGCCCGCGGCTGGGTGCCGGACTTTCTGGCACCGCCGCCACAGCCGGGGGAACGCAGCATCGCCGACGAGCTCAGCCTGGTCGGCAGCTACCCCTCGGCGCAGGTCGCGATCGATCTACGCCGCAGCCTGGAATCCTCACCGACCGCGCGTCGGACCGTGGTCCTCGCGCCGATGATCGCCGACCCGTCCGCGGCGTTGACACAGCTGGTCACCGAACTCGAGGTGGCCTGGACGACCCTGGTGGCACCGTTCTGGCAGCCGGTCTCGCGCCTGATCGACCGCGACATCGCCTACCGGTCCGAACTGGTCGCCGAGTACGGAATGGGACGGGCATTGGTCGACCTGCACCCGGACGTGAGCTATTGCGAGGATCGGCTTGCGGTCCGGCACGGCGACCCGGTCACCGTGGATCTGGCGGGTCGCGGGTTACAACTGCTGCCCAGCGCCTTCTGTTGGCCGAACGCCATCGCGGTCCACGAACTCCCCTGGCCGCCGACCGTGGTCTACCCGGCCCGCGGGATCGGGACCCTCTGGACCGCCCCCGCGCCGGCATCGGCGGCCCTGGCAGGTGTGCTCGGCCGCACCCGCGCGCTGCTCCTCAGCGATCTCGATCAGGCCGCCTCCACCAGCGGCCTGGCACAGCGGCACGGCCTCAGCCCGGCAGCCACCTCGGTCCACCTGTCCCGGCTGCGCGCGGCCGGCCTGCTGAGCGCGCGACGGTCCGGCCGGGAGGTGCTCTACCGACGCACCTCGATCGGTACGGCGCTGGTTCGATCCAGCGCCACCGGCGAGCACGGCGAGGGCTGAACCACCGGCCGAACCGGAGCCGGGTCCGACCAGAGCCTCGGCGTGAGATCAACCACCGCACCGGTCGCCGTGGTGGCAGTCGGCAGCGCAGCACGCACACTGGAACGTATGTCCAAGACTGTGCTCGTCACCGGCGCCTCCGGGTTCGTCGGTTCCCATTTGAGTCGGGCGCTGGTGGAGCAGGGACACCAGGTGCGCGCGATGACCCGCCACCCGGAGTCCTACACCGGCGCTGGCACGGCGGTTGCCGGCGATGTGGGTGACGCAGAAAGCCTTGTGGCCGCCTTCGTCGGTGTCGAGGTGGCGTACTACCTGGTGCATTCGCTGGACTCCGACGATTTCGAGGACATCGACGCCGATGCCGCCCTCAACTTCGGTGGCGCGGCGGCGGACGCCGGCGTCGAACGGATCATCTACCTGGGCGGGCTGGGAGTCGACGACGGCGACCTGTCGGCACATCTGCGCTCACGCCGTCAGGTCGAACAGCTGTTGAGCGTGGCAGGCGTCCCGGTTACCGCGCTGCGAGCTGCGGTCGTCGTGGGCCATGGCGGAATCTCCTGGGAGATCACCCGGCAACTGGTGGATCACCTACCGGTCATGCTGACGCCGGCCTGGGTGAACACCCGCACCCAGCCGATCGCACTACCCGATGTGATCAGGTACCTGGTGGGCGTGCTCGAGGCGCCGGAGGCCCGTGGCCGGGTGTTCGAGATCGGTGGCCCTGAGGTCCTGCGCTACATCGACATGCTGCAACGGGCCGCGGGCGTCCAGGGCAAGCGACTGCCGAACCTGAGCGTGCCGCTGATCTCGCCACGGCTGTCCTCAGGTTGGCTTGCCCTGATGACCGATGTTGATCTGGCGACGGCCCGCAACCTGGTCGAGTCGATGACCAACGAGGTCATCGTGCATGACAGGTCGATCTATGACGTGGTGCCGGGCGAGACCATGGGCTACGACGACGCCGTCCGACTGGCGCTGGCCGACCGGGCAGCCGAGCAGGCCGGCGCGTCGGGCAACCGCTCCGAGAACAGTGCCGCGGCAACCGAGACGGACGGTAGCGAGCACGACAGCATGGCTCGATGAACACCTGGCAACAGCTTCTCGAACGCGCGGTGGCGCCCGCCCTGATCGAGAAGGTGCCCCGCAACCACGAGCAGCCGGACGAGGAATTCCGGCGTCGTCGCATCGTGGTGGCGATCGTGCTCGTGGTCGGTGCGACCCTGCTGGGTATCTCGCTGTCCATCAAGCCCGGCGACTCGCTGTTCTATCCGATGACGATGGCGGTCGCGGCGACCTGGATAGCCGGCGGCCTGATCTCCGGCCCGCTGCATCTGGGCTACATCCCGTTCAGGGGATCGCTGCGGCGCCCGATCATCACTCCGATCGCGATCGGGGTGCTGGCGGCTGCGGTCTTCGTGGCCGGCGCCCTGATCGTCCGCGAGATCCCACCACTGCGCGACTACGTCGCCAACATCCTCGAGCATGCGCGTCGCGGTTCGCTGCCGCTGATCGTGATGGTGGCGCTGGTCAACGGCGCGGCCGAAGAGGTGTTCTTCAGGGGCGCCCTGTACGCCGCGATCGGCCGCGTGCAGCCGGTGCTGATCTCGACCGGCATCTACGCCCTGGCCACGGTGGCAACGGGAAATCCGATGTTGGTGTTCGCGGCGGTGACCCTCGGCGTGGTCCTCGCACTGCAGCGCCGCGCCTCGGGCGGCATCCTGGCCTCGATGCTCACCCATGTGACCTGGTCGACCGCCATGCTGTTCGCGCTGCCGCC
>JBBQFE010000034.1:0-12758 GCA_038321605.1 Mycobacteriales bacterium
CGAGCGACTGCGAGGCGCCGAGCAGGCCGAGCAGCCGGGAGCGGAAGGCGGCGGACGATTCCAGCAGCGTCAGGATCGGTTCGCCGGCAGCGGCGACCACGAGGTCGACGAGCAGTCGCAGCGCCTGGTCCGGATCGGCGGACCGACCGAGCGCCGATACGAGCGCCGCCGCCTCGTCGGACACCGGTTCGTTGGCTACGGCGTCCCACATGGCCAGCGGCGGAGCTGTCAGCAGTTCGGCAGCGGTTACCGCGTCGGCGAACCCGGCACGCACCAGGCGCCCGCCGACCACCGACACCCGGTTCGGCACACCCAGCCTGTCGTCAGTGCCCGTGAGGTCCACGAGCAGCCTGCATCTCAGCCGCGAGGGCGGCCCTGATGGCTGCCGGGTCCGTGATCGGTGCCGCGGTGCTGGTGGG
Organism: Mycobacteriales bacterium; assembly: GCA_038321605.1. GTDB lineage: Bacteria > Actinomycetota > Actinomycetes > Mycobacteriales > Jatrophihabitantaceae > Jatrophihabitans_A. The sequence goes on from JBBQFE010000034.1 coordinate 420, forward strand.
TGCCGAACCTGCCATCGGCAGGCCGCGCGGTCGCGGTGCCAGCTCGGGATCGGCGACGACCGCAGCGAACCGGGCCGCGAACGGTTGCCATACCTCAGCGATGTCCTCGTGCGCGGCCTCAGCCCGTGCCAGCAGGCTCTCGACGTCGTAGTCGGCAAGGTTGGCCTGATCCTCGGCCGCCCATTCCGCGACCAGTTCGGGGCTGGTCTCGATGTGGAACTGCAGACCCCAGGCCCGCGGACCCACCCGGAAGGCCTGCACCTCACAGGACGGCGACGAGGCCAGATGCACCGCCCCCGGCGGCAGTTGCGCGACCGTGTCGACGTGCCACTGCATGACGTCGGGGGTGATCGGGAGTTCCTTGAACAGCGGATCGTCGGCCGCAGCCTGCCGCTTCGCCACCAGCTGTGCCCCGTACTCCGGCGTCTCGGCCCGCTCGACCCGACCGCCGGCGGCCACCGCCAGCAGTTGTCCGCCCAGGCACACTCCCAGCGTCGGCAGGCCCTGCTGCACTGCCTGCCCGAGCAGCGCGCGGACCTGTGGCAGCCAGGGCGCCACGTCGTCCTGGTACGCGTTGGCCGCACCACCCATGACGACCAATCCGTCGTAACCATCGAGGGACTCGGGCAACTCGGCGCCGGTGGGCACCGTCCTGATGTCCAGCTCCGTACCGGCTTCGCGCAGCCAGTCACCCAGCCGATTCACCGGTCCCGACGGGTCGTTCTCGACCACCAGAACCCTCCGCACCACGGGCGGTTCGCCAGCAACGGCCGTCACAGCGAGGGCAGGTAACGACGAAGTTCGAACGGGGTGACCTCGGCGCGGTAATCAACCCACTCTGCGCGCTTGTTGCGCAGGAAGAAGTCGAAGACATGTTCGCCGAGGGTCTCTGCGACCAGTTCGCTCGACTCCATCGCATCCAGGGCGTCGGCCAGGTTGTGCGGCAGTTCGTCGTAGCCCAGCGCCCGGCGCTCGGTGTCCGACATAGACCAGACGTCGTCCTCGGCCCCCGGCGGCAGTTCGTAGCCTTCTTCGACGCCCTTCATGCCCGCAGCCAGCATGACGGCGAAGGCGAGGTAGGGGTTGCACGCCGAGTCCAGCGACCGCACCTCGACCCGGGTCGAATTGGCCTTGCCGGGCTTGTACATCGGCACCCGCACCAGCGCCGAACGGTTGGCATGCCCCCAGCAGACGTAGGTCGGCGCCTCGACGATCTGGCCGGGCGCCGAGTACCCGAACAACCGCTTGTAGGAGTTGACCCACTGGTTCGTCACGGCGGTGATCTCACGGGCGTGTTTGAGCAGGCCCGCGATGAACGCACGGGCGGTGGCGGACAGGAACAACTCGTCGGCCGGATCGTGGAAGGCGTTGCGGTCGCCCTCGAACAGCGAGAGGTGGGTGTGCATGCCGCTGCCGGGCTGGTGGCGGAACGGCTTGGGCATGAACGTCGCGTGCACCTGCTTGGCCCGGGCCACCTCTTTGATGGTGTGCCGGAAACTCATGATGTTGTCGGCCATCGACAGCGCATCGGCGTAACGGAGGTCGATCTCCTGCTGACCCGGCGCCACCTCGTGGTGGGAAAACTCGACCGAGATGCCGACGGCCTCCAGCGCCGTGATCGCCGCGCGCCTGAAGTCGTGGGCGGTGTCGTGGCTGGTCATGTCGAAGTAGCCGCCGTTGTCGATCGGCTTGGGCTCGGTGCCGTCACTCGGACGGTCCTTGAGCAGGAAGAACTCGATCTCGGGGTGGGTGTAGAACGTCAGCCCGCGGTCGGCCGCCTTGGACAGCGTGCGGCGCAACACGTAGCGCGGGTCGGCCCAGGACGGCGATCCGTCGGGCATCGTGATGTCGCAGAACATCCGCGCGGTGTCACTGGGATTACCGTCGTCGGACGGCAGGATCTGGAACGTCGAGGGGTCGGGCCGGGCGAGCATGTCGGACTCGCTGGCGCGGGCGAAGCCTTCGATCGCGGACCCGTCGAAGCCGATCCCCTCGGCGAAGGCACCCTCGAGCTCGGCCGGTGCGACCGCCACCGACTTCAGATATCCGAGGACATCGGTGAACCAGAGCCGGACGAAACGGATCTGACGTTCCTCGAGCGTACGGAGCACATATTCCTGTTGGCGATCCACAACTGTGCAGTCTGCCGTGTGCTGGTTTCGAAGTGGTGACGACCCTCCGAACCCGGGCTTACTTCGCCCCGTCGCCGACCCACTTGGCCCAGCTGACGTTCCAGTACCCGGAGTTCCATTCCTCCAGTGGACGGCCGGTGTTGCGCACGTCCACGATGTCGCCCGGCTGGGACCAGTGGTAGAACCACCAGGAGTTGTCCGGGGAGACGTTCAGGCAGCCGTGCGAGGTGTCGGTGTTGCCCTGTGCCCACACCGACCAGTCGGCCCAGTGCACGTACTCGCCGTCGTAGGAGATCCGGACGCCGACGGGTACCACTGTCTTGTAGGCGTTCGCGCCCTTGCTCAGGCCGAAGGAAGCCGAGTTCATGTTGATGTTGGTCTCGCCGCCGACCACCACGTGCGGCCCGGAGTTGGTCCGCAGATCGATCGGGCCGGTATCGCCGGCGATGCTGGTGTGCCGGCCCATCGAGGTGGGGATCGTCCTGATCAGCTTGTCGTTCTCGTAGACCTTGATCAGCTTGGTGTTGTCATCGGCGATGGAGACGTGCTTGGCGCCGACCTTGAACCAGGTCGAGGCGTCGGCCTGGCCGTAGAGGCCACCGCCGAAGTTCGTGCCGTACGCCTTCGCGCTGATGGTGACCTTGGTCCCGGCCTTCAGGTAGCTCTGGGTCCGCCAGTACACGTCCTGGCTGCTGAGCCAGCTGAACGCACCGGTCTGAGCGGGAACGGTGGTCACCTTCAGCGCTGCCTGCGCCGCCTTGCGATCCGGGATCGCCTCGTCGAAGTGGATGCGCACGACCTGGCCGACGCCGAACGTCGCACCGGCCGAGATGGCGCCACCGGCCGCGGTCTGGATGTAGGGCATCGTCAGGTTGCCGGGCGAAACGGTGGTGAAGTCGGTGGTCTTGGTGCTGGGGGTGCCCGCGGAGTTCGTAGCCGTGGCGGTGAGCTTGTAGGTCTTGGCGTAGCCGAGAGGCTCCGCCGAGGACCAGCTCGTCTTGTCCGCCGACACGGTGCCCTTGACCTCTTTGCCGTCGGGGTTCAGCAGCGAGACCTTCGAGAGCGCGCCGCCGGTGACATCCACCTTGATGGGAGTGACCGGGTTCACAGTCTTCGAACCGGCCGCGGCGCTGATGGTGACGACGGCGGGCTCGACCACTGCGGTAGAGGACGGCGCGACCGGGAGGTTGGAGCCCGACGATGAGCTGGTCGCCGACGCCGACTGCGCAGCCGAGGCCGATTTCTTCGCCGAACAGCCGCTGAGGAGCAGCACGGTGACCACTGCCGACGCCACACCGATTGCCGCGGTGCGGCCGAGCTTGCTGGTCCTGCGAACCAAGACGGGTCCTCCTCGATGCCTGCTCCGGCGGACCGACCGCCTCGCAGTGTTTCGGACTACGGGGCGCGACGGATTGGTTTCGTGCCATCGAAAACCTCGTCGAGACCCGCTGCGCTTCACCTATTGTGACCTACGTTTCGCAGATCGCCCGCCAGCGGAGATGACGAAATGGTGTCAAAGGGATGTGATTTGAGAGCGGATTGAGCTTGGCGGCAGACTGTGGGGGTGACGCTACTGAGAATCGCAATGGCACAGGTCGACCTCACGGTGGGTGATTTCGCGGCGAACTCCGCGATGGTGCTCAGCCGTGGCGCAGAGGCTGCCGCCGGCGGGGCTCAGCTGGTTGTCTTTCCAGAGATGACCCTCACCGGGTACATGCCCGAGGATCTCGTCCTGCGCCGCTCCTTCCGTGCGGCGTCCCGGGCTGCGCTGATCGAGGTGGCGGCGAGCCTGCAGTCAGCCGGTCTCGGGGACCTCGCGGTGGTCGTGGGGTACCTGGACGACGAGGGGGGCGCCCGGAACGCGGCGGCACTCCTTCAGAACGGCGGGGTGGTGGGCAGGTACTTCAAGCATCACCTGCCCACCTACGGCGTCTTCGACGAGGACCGCTACTTCACCGCAGGCAGCGACCTGTCGGTGATCCGGTTCGGCGGCGTCGACATCGGCCTGACCATCTGCGAGGACGTCTGGCAGGACGGTGGCCCCTTCACCGCCGCTCGGGCGGCCGAGGTCGGCCTGCTGCTCAACATCAACGGGTCCCCGTACGAACGCGACAAGGACGATCTGCGGCTGCCCCTGGTTCGACGCCGGGCACGCGAAGCGGGCGCACCGGTGGTGTACGTCAACCAGGTCGGCGGTCAGGACGAACTCGTCTTCGACGGTGACTCCTTCGTGGTCGACGGCACGGGAGAGCTGCTGGCCCGCGCCCCGCAGTTCGTCGAGGGGCTCTTCTTCGTCGAGCTCGACCTGCCCGCGGCGACCAGCGACGAATCCCCGCTCGTGGCGGGACTGCAGATCAGCCGGGTCACCGCACCGCTGCCGCCACGGCCGGCACCCGATGCCGCGGGCCTGCCACCACTGCTGGGCCGATGCCAGCCGATGCCGGACGAGCAGGAGGTCTGGCACGCGCTGGTCACCGGAACCCGGGACTACGCCCGCAAGAACGGATTCGCTTCCGTCGTGCTCGGGATGAGCGGCGGTATCGACTCGGCGGTGGTGGCGGCCATCGCGGCGGATGCGATCGGCGGCGAGTACGTCTACGGGGTCGCGATGCCGAGTGGCTACTCCTCCGAGCACTCGCTGGCCGATGCCGCCGACCTGGCGGACCGGCTGGGAGCGCCTTACCGGGTGGTGCAGATCGAGCCGATGGTGCGGGCTTTCGTGGACGCACTCGCGCTGACCGGGCTGGCCGAGGAGAACGTCCAGGCGCGGGTGCGGGGCACGACGCTGATGGGGCTGTCGAACCAGGAGGGGCACCTGGTGCTGGCCACTGGCAACAAGAGCGAGCTCTCGGTCGGTTACTCCACCATCTACGGCGATGCGGTCGGCGGCTTCGCCCCGATCAAGGACGTGCCGAAGTCCCTGGTCTGGCGGCTGGCGCTCTGGCGCAACGCCGAAGCCACCCGGAACGGCGAGCGGCCACCGATCCCGGAGAACTCCATCACCAAACCGCCATCGGCCGAATTGCGGCCCGGCCAGCTGGACTCCGATTCCCTTCCGGACTACGAGCTGCTCGACGCGATCCTGGCGCAGTACATCGATCTCGACGCGGGCTTCGCCGACATCGTCGGCCAGGGTTTCGATGCGGCCCTGGTCACCCGGGTCGCGCAGCTGACCGACGCGGCGGAGTGGAAGCGACGGCAGTACCCGCCGGGCCCGAAGATCAGCCTCAAGGCTTTCGGCAAGGACCGTCGACTGCCCATCACCAATAGATGGCGCGAGCACCCGCGTCCGGATCAGCAGCCCGGGGTCGTGGCCGAGGTCGAGTAGCGACAACTGTGACACCGAAACTACTAGGGCGTCCTAGTAGATGGTGATCGACGTCTCCGAAACCGACTGTTTCGTGGGGGTGTCAGAAGCGTTTCCAGAGTGCACCATGGAGTCGTCCACCTACTGGCCCGGGTACCGGCATCGCCGGACTCGAGGAAACAAAGGGAACCGACATGAGCGAATCGCTCTACGGCGGAACGTCAACCCGTCGAATCACCATCCGTGATCTGCAGGCAGCCAAGTCCACCGGCGACCGCTGGCCGATGCTGACCGCCTACGACTTCTCCACTGCGCAGGTGTTCGATCAGGCCGGCGTGCCGGTGCTGTTGGTCGGAGACTCCGCAGCCAACGTTGTGTACGGCTACGACACCACTGTGCCGGTGTCCGTCGACGAACTGCTCCCCCTCGTACGCGGCGTGGTACGGGGTGCGCACCGGGCGCTGGTGGTGGCCGATCTGCCGTTCGGTAGCTATCAGGGGTCACCGCAGCAGGCGCTGGAGACCGCGGTCCGCTTCATGAAGGAGGGCGGCGCACAGGCGGTGAAGCTGGAGGGCGGCAGCCGGATGGCGCCCCAGGTGGAGCTGCTCACCGCGGCCGGCATCCCGGTGATGGCGCATCTCGGACTCACACCACAGTCCGTCAACACGATGTCCGGGTATCGGGTGCAGGGCCGTGGGGACCAGGCAGGCGACGCGATGGTCGCCGACGCGCTCGCACTGCAGGCGGCGGGAGCCTGCGCCGTGGTGCTCGAGGTGGTGCCCGCGGACCTGGCGAAGAAGATCACCCACGAGTTGCACATTCCCACCATCGGCATCGGCGCCGGCGTGGACTGCGATGCCCAGGTGCTCGTCTGGCAGGACCTGGCCGGTCTACGCGGCGCGGGTAAGCCCGCCAAGTTCGTCAAGCAGTACGCCGACCTGACCGCGGTGCTCACCGGGGCGGTCCAGGCCTTTGCCGCGGAGGTGCAGGCGGGCACCTACCCGGGCGCCGAGCACACCTACCACTGAGCACACCATCACTGAACACACCCACCTCTGAGCTGGGTACGGCGGACGATCAGGAGCCGCCGTCCCATTCGGCATCCTCGGCGTCGTAGCGACGTTCGCGCGCTGCGATCGTCTGCAGGGCCTGTGACGCTGCCTCTTCGGTGTCGAACGGCCCGATGCGGTTGTGGCTGCCACAACCGTCGAACGGCTCCACGACGTGGTGCGTCTCGCAGAACCAGAACGTCGGCTGGCGGTCCTCTGTGCTCACGCTCGCTCCCGGTGATGTGTTGTCGGCGGTCCGGGTATCCGGATCGAACTGCGCCACCGAGCGTACCGAGCGGCCGCCTGTCACGGCGGTTACAGGCGGCGGACGAGTCAGCCTGTAAGCCGGGTCCTGTCCCGGGGCGAAGCCCCGATGGCGACCATCCATCTCGGCCCGCCGTCGCCGACGGGCTCTAGCGATCTACCCGCAGACTCGGGCGAGCAGCCCTCGAGCGCCTGCGCAGCTCGGCGGCGAACCGCCGAACCTTATGACCTTGCTCCGGGTGGGGTTTACCTAGCCACTCCGGTCACCCGGAATGCTGGTGGTCTCTTACACCGCCGTTTCACCCTTACCCGATCCCGACTTGCGGGTCGGGCGGTTTGTTTTCTGTGGCACTGTCCCGCGGGTCACCCCGGGTTGCCGTTAACAACCACCCTGCTCTGTGGAGCCCGGACTTTCCTCGGCAATCGATGAGGATTGACGCGGTCGCCCGGCCGGCTCGTCCGCCGCGAATCGGAAGCTTACCGGTAAGCATCTGCTGTCAGGTCGCCACCATCGCCTGACTAATCTGATCCGGTGACCGCCCTGACCCTTGCCGACTACCTTCTCGGCGCGGGGGCGGCGCTGGTTGCCGGCGGGGTCAACTCGGTTGCCGGCGGCGGGTCCCTCATCCTCTACCCGGCCCTGGTGGCGGTGGGCCTGCCCAGCGTGGACGCCAACGTCACCAACTCGGTGGGGCTGTGGCCGGGCTACGCGGGCAACATCGTCGGTCTGGGCCCGTCGGTCAGCGAGAACGCCGGCGCCATCCGGCGGCTGGCGGTCCCCTCGGTGATCGGCGCCGCCGCAGGTTGCGCCCTGCTGCTGGTCACACCGAGCCGGGCCTTCGACGTCGTCGTGCCGTTCCTGGTCATCGGCGCCAGCCTGCTGCTCGCCGCTCAACCTCGGTTGAAGGCGGCACTCAACGCCGAACACGGCCTGCACCCGACGGTCATGATGGTCAGCACCGGCGCCGCGGCGGTCTACGGCGGTTACTTCGGTGGCGGGCTGGGCGTCATCCTGCTCGCCGTCCTCGGGCTGACCCTGGGTAGTGGCATCAGGGTGGCCAACGCCATCAAGGGCGGCTTGTCACTGCTCATCAACACCGTCTCGGTGATCGCCTTCGCGGCGTTCGGACCGGTGCACTGGACGCTGGTGGCGGCGGTGGCCCCGGCAGCTCTGGTGGGCGGTCTGGTCGGCGGCCGATTCGCAGCACGGGTGAACGAGGTCGCGCTGCGTCGGCTGGTGGTCGCCTTCGGACTGGCGGTGGGCGCCTGGTTGGCGTTCAGGGCGGTCGGCTGAGCATGGCAGACCACGTGCAGCTGGCCCTCGGGCTGGCCCTGATAGCGCTGTGCCTGGCCGCCGCGGTGCTTCGCCCGTTCGGACTGAGCGAGGCCGCGGTCGCGCTGCCCTGCGTCGCAGCGGCGTTGATCTTCGGCGCGACCTCCCTCAGCACCGCCGGGCACTCGGTCCGTGGCCTGCTGTCCACCGTCGCGTTCCTGGCCGCCATCCTCACCTTCGGTCACCTGTGCGCCACCGACGGCGTCTTCAGCTATCTGGGCAGCGTGGTCGCCCATCTCAGCAAGGGTGCGCCGAAGCGGCTGCTGATCCTGGTCGTCGTGTTCGCGGCACTCGTCACCGCGACGCTCACCCTCGACGCAACCGTGGTGCTCGTGACTCCGGTGGTGCTGGCCACGACCGCGCGACTGGCGGTGCCTACCCGCCCGCACAGTTACGCCTGTGCGCACCTGGCCAATTCCGGCTCGCTGCTGCTGCCGGTCTCGAACCTGACGAACCTACTGGCCTTCTCGGCCAGTGGGCTGTCGTTCGGGAAGTTCGCCGCAGTGATGGTGCTGCCGTGGATCGTCGCCTGCGCGTTGGACTGGGGGTCGCTGAGGATCGCGTTCGGAAGGGACCTGGCGGCCCTGGCGACCGGCGATCCGGCGGTGGACCATGCACCGCGGTACTCGCTGGGCGTGCTGGCGCTCACGGTGACCGGTTTCGTCGTCACCACCGCGGTCGGCGTGGCACCTGCCTGGGCCGCGCTGGGTGGCTGCATCGCGCTCGCAGTGCCACAGCTGCGGACTCGCCGGACTACCCCGCTGGCGCTGCTCGGCTCGGCGAGCCTGGGCTTCTGCGCCTTCGTGCTCAGCCTCGGGATCCTCGTCGCCGGGGTGCTCGAACACGGCGTGGAGGGCTGGTTGGGTCACCTGCTGCCGTCCGGCACGTCCCTGCTCGCCCTGCTCGGCCTGGCCTTCGTGGCGGCGGTGCTGGCAAACCTGGTGAACAACCTGCCCACCACGCTGGCGCTGCTGCCACTGGTGACCGGGTCCCCACTGGCGGTGTTGGCGGTACTGGTCGGGGTGAACCTGGGGCCGAACGCCACCTATCCGGGATCGTTGGCGACGTTGCTGTGGCGGCGCAGCCTGCCCGAGGCGGACAAGCCCAGGCCGCTGGAGTTCCACGTGCTCGGCCTGCTGTCCACGCCGCTGCTGGTGGCCGTCGTGACCTGCGTGCTGTGGCTGGTCGCGGCGCCGTTGGGTCTTCGCTGACGCATCCCTCAGCCGGAACCGCCTCAGCCGGAACCGCCTCAGCCGGCGTCGTTGAAGCCGCGCAGCGTGGCCGGGCCCTCGGCGAAGTAGTCGATGACGCTGATCGACGCGGGAGACAGGAACATCCGGTACAGCGCGGACGGCGGCGCATCCAGGGCGAGCCGGACCAGGATCTTGATCGGTGACACGTGGCTGACGACGACCACCGTCTTGCCCGGGTACGCCTGCAACACCTCGTCACGCGCGGTACGAACCCGGTCGGTGACCTCGTCGAAGGACTCTCCGCCGGGCGGTGCGACAGCAGTGTCGGACTGCCACGCCGCCAGCTCGGTCGGCCACTTCTCGGCCACCTCGGCGTAGGTGTGGCCGTCCCAGTCACCGAAATCGGTCTCGACGAAACCATCGTGGGGCAGCATGTCGAGCCCGGTCCGGGTACTGATCGGCAGCGCTGTCTGACGGGTGCGGAGCAGCGGCGAGGACAGCAGCACGTCGATGTCGCCCAGCCGCAGTAGCCGGTCAGCGGCCCGCTCGGCCTGCTCGCGTCCCAGCGGCGCCAGGGCCAGATCGGATCGTCCCGCGAAGCGCTTTGCCAGGGTGTGTTCGGTGACCCCGTGCCGCAGCAGGATCAGCCGGGTCGGGGTGCTGTCGGGCGGCACCCAGCCGGTCTGGGGTGTCGGCGTCGCGACGCCGTCCATTGCCTCATTGGCAAGCCGGTCGGCGTGGGTGTTGCGTTCCCGGGGAATCCAGGTGTAGCTGATCTCGCCGAACGCCAGCGCGAGCTCGGCGGCCTGGCGTGCCAGCGGGCGCATCGACGGATGCTTGATCTGCCACCGCCCCGACATCTGCTCCACGACCAACTTGGAGTCCATCTGCACGGTGACGGTTGCGGCACCCAGCTCGGCGGCGGCCTGCAGCCCGGCGATCAGGCCGCGGTACTCGGCGACATTGTTGGTGTCGATTCCGATGGAGCCCTTGCGTTCGGCCAGCACCTCACCGGAGTCGGCGTCGAAGACCACCGCGCCGTAACCTGCGGGCCCGGGGTTGCCGCGCGATCCACCATCCGCCTCGACGACGACCCTGCGCATGACCTACAACCCGGACTCGTGGCTTCGGACCAGGATGCGACGGCAGTTCTCGCAGCGCAGCACCTGTTCGGGTTTCGCGGCCCGCACGGTGGACAACTCGTTGCCGGCGAGGTCCAGGCGACAACCTTCGCAGCGGCGCTGTCGCAACAGGGCAGCGCCCATTCCACCGCTGGCCGCCCGAACCTTGTCGTACAGCGCAAGCAGATCCTCGGGCATGCTCGCCGCCAGTTCAGCACGTTCACCGGTGCGCAGCGCCTCGGCGGCCGAGATCTCGGTGACCGCCTCGTCCCTGGCCTGCTCGGCGACGGCCCGCTCGGCGGCGATCTGCGCCAACTGCTCGGTCAGCGACTGCACGCCCGCGTCGGCCGTCTCGCGACTCTCCATCAGCTCGAGCAATTCATCCTCGAGCACTCCCTGCCTGCGGGCCAACGAGGTCACCTCGTGCTGCAGACCGGCGATCTCCTTGGCCGGCACACCAGACGAGGCCATCCGCGCCTGATCCTTGTCCGCACGTTGGCGCACCGTGTCGATGTCGACCTCGAGCCGTCGTTGCGCCGCGGCAAGGTCGGCAACCTCGGTCTCGGCATCCACCAGTCGTACCCGCAACGCTGCGGAACGCTTGTCGCAGTCGGAGATCACTGCCAGCTCCGGAAGGGTCCGACGGCGGTGGTTGAGCTGGGCGAGGGCCGTGTCGACCGCCTGCAGGTCGAGCAGCCGCAACTGGACGAAGGGATCTGCGATCACGTGTGGAGTTGACTCTCTTCTTCGATGACGATGGCAGATCCGCTGCGCACCGTCGACGCCGGGTGAGACCACCATAGTCCGCGGGCACGCAGCAGGACGGTCGATGCCGCCGGACGTCAGTGCAGGTGCAGATTCCACGGGTCGGTCACGAGGTCGGACACCGTCACCGCCAGCGAGTCGCCGAAGCGGTGCCTGAGCAGGCCCGCCAGCACGGGCAACCAGGGAGCCTCGGTCGACCAGTGCCCGGCGTCGATCAGTGCCATCGGAACGGCCGCGCCTGCGCCGGTCCGCTCCGTGACCGACTCGATGGTGCTGTGGTGCTTGAGGTCCGAGGTCAGGTAGACATCCGCCCCTGCCGCCCTCGCCGCTTCGGTGAATGGCGCACCGGACCCGCCACAGACCGCCACCGTGCGCACCAGTTGCCCGGGGTCACCCGCCGCCCTGATACCCCACCCGGTGCCGGGCAGCCGCTCGGCCACGACCGCCAGGAACTGCCCCAGCGGGATCGCCTGGTCGAGCACACCCACCCGGCCGGTACCGGTGTCTGCGGGCAGTCCCGGCTGTTCGGTGAGCTCGAAGGCGACTTCTTCGTAGGGGTGTTGCGCGCGCATCGCCGCGAGGACCCGGTTGCGAGCGGGCCGCGGTAGCACAACGGACAGTCGCTGTTCAGTCTTTCTCCTCAGCACGCCGATCTCGCCGTCGAACGGATCAGCCCCGGCGGTGGGGCGGAAGGTGCCGATGCCTTCGACGATGAAGGTGCAGCTGTCGTAGTTGCCGATCGCCCCGGCACCGGCCTCGGTCAAGGCCCGGATCAACGGGTCGAGATGCTCGGTCGGCACCAGTACCGACAGGTGATCCAGCGGTTGCGCCAGCTCGGGCAGCAACGGCCGCAGCCCGCTGAGACCCACGCGGAGCGCCAGGGCCTCAGACACCCCGTTCCGGGCGCTGTCGGCATTGGTGTGCGCCGCGAAATGAGCCACGCCGGACCGGATCATGGTGTGCACCATCGACCCCTTCGGATCGTCGGCTGGCACGCCGTGCACACCACCGAGCAGCAACGGGTGATGCGTCAGCAGCAACTGTGCCCCGACGGCGACCGTCTGGGCGACGGTGGCCGGCACACAATCCACGGCCAGCACCACCTGCTCGATCGGCGCCGCCGGATCGCCGCAGGTCAGGCCGACGGCATCCCAGTCCTCGGCCGTCGCCGGTGG
>JBBQFE010000035.1:0-12316 GCA_038321605.1 Mycobacteriales bacterium
GGCATGGTGTTCATCGCGCCGCGTAAGGGCCTCAACTACGCCTACGACACGAAGGGCGGTCCTGGCGACCTGCCGGTGCAGACCACCCGTTTCGATCGGCAGTTCTCGATTCTCCTGTCCGAGATCTTCCCGCAGGGCCACTTCGGGGACTCTCACATCCAGGACACCGACTGGACCGACTTCACCGGCTACTTCCGCCTGATGAACGGCCGGGCTTGGCCGGACACCATCGCCCCGCACGCGGGCGACTACCCGACCGGAGCACCCGGCGACCCGGACGCGCCGATGACCGCTACCGGAGCCGCACTGGTCGACGCCACCCGCCTTCGTTACCAGCCGCTTTCCGCGCTGCTGCAGGGTGAATCCGGCGAGTACATCCTGCTGCGGCTGTCCCACCTGGGCTACGAGCAGCACTCGCTGGTGCTGGCCGGTCTGCCGATGACGATCATCGGTCAGGACGCGAAGTTCCTCGGCGACGGACGTGGCGGTTACTACCCCGACTACGACTACAAGGACGCCGACCCGAGCCTGCTCAAGCAACGGCTGCCCGACCCGACGCGGGGCAATATCGAGACCCAGACCAACCGGATCGACATCGGCCCGGGTGAGAGCCGGGACGTGCTGATCGGCCCACTGCCCGCCGTCACCAAGCTGACGACCTTTCCCCTGTACGACCGGGAGTTCGGCTACCTCAACGGGTCCGACTCGACCGCGGGCTACGGCGGCATGCGCACCGAGGTGCACGTCTACCCGGCGGGCGGCCTGCAGCGCCCGACCACCGCAGAGCTGAACCTGCTCACCGGTGGCCAGGATGCCAGCACCCTCAACCTCGCCGGGACGAGCACGATCCCCAACTTCTCCACCACCAGCCCCCCGACGTACGTCGACGGCAGCGAGATCCGCCAGGCATTCCCCGGCAAGCTCTACCAGGCCAAGTGATGAGGCGCGCGATGAGAAACAACCCTGCCGACCTGGCCGCTGTCCCGCGTCCACGAGGGCGCCGCCGCTACCGGTGGCAGGTGCCGATCGCGGTGGCTGCGGTCCTCGCGGCGTCCTTCACCCCCTTTGCAACCAGCTCCTCGGCCTCCACCGCCCCCCCGGCGCAGGCTGAGGGGCTGGTATGCACGCCCGGCTCGACAGCGGACTTCTACAACCCGCCGAAGGCCCCACTGCCGACCAATCCCAGTTTCGTGCTGACCGCGCAGGACGGTTACATCACCACCCCCGACGGAAACTCCATCTACATGTGGGGTTACTCCGCCGGCAGCGGCGCATACCAGGACCCGGGTCCGGTGTTGTGCGTCAACGAGGGTGACACCGTCACCATCACCCTGCGCAACACCCTGCCGGTACCGACGTCCATCCAGTTCCCCGGCATGTCCGGCGTCAAGGCCAACGGCGCGCTGTCCCAGCCGGCGCCGGCCACTGACTCCCTCGCCACGCCGGCCGGTGCGGACACCGGTTCGACGCCCAACCAGAACGACGTCGCTACCGAGACGAAGGTGACCTACAGCTTCACCGCGGACCGTCCCGGCACCTACCTCTACGAGTCCGGCACGAACCCCGAACTGCAGGTCCAGATGGGCCTGGTCGGCGCCATCGTCGTCCGGCCCAAGGTCGGCAACCCCTGCCTCACCGGTGTCCCGGTCACCGATCCCAGCGTGACCTGCACGCCGTCCAGTCACGTCTACGACGACGCAGGTGCGAGCGCCGGGATGAACACCGATCCGACCAGCTGCGCCAAGGCGGGTGCACTCGCCTGCTTCTCGGAGTTCAACCCGAAGAAGGAGTACCTGCACCTGCTCAGCGAGATCGACCCGGCACTGCACGAGGCCGCCGAGACCGGTGATTACAACTACGAGATGAGCGCCTACAAGGCGCGGTACTTCTTCATCAACGGGCGCAGTTTCCCCGACACGGTCTCGCCGAACTTCGCCGCCCACGTGCCCTCCCAGCCCTATGGCGCGCTGGTGCACATCCAGCCGCGCAACACCGACCCGGCGAGCACGGACTACAACCCCGATCCCGCCCTGGTGCGTTACCTCAACTCCGGTCCGGTCGACTACCCGTTCCACCCGCACTCCAACAACGAGCGGCAGGTCGGCTTCGACGCCAACCCGCTGATCAACTCCACGAACGCGGCGGCGCCCACCGATGCCTCGGTCGACCGCTTCTCGATCGTCGTGCCGCCCGGTGCGACCATCGAGACCGAGTTCGCCTGGGTGGATCAGGCCAACTGGGACCCGGCCAAGCACCCGATCAACTCCGGTGGTGCCGGCGATGTGGTGGTCCCGGACCAGCAGGCGCTGACCGAGGGACAGTTCTGGTCGGGCACTCCGTACCTCGGCCAGCACGCCGACCTGGGCACTGGAATCACCCAGTACAACCAGTGCGGCGAGATGTACCAGGTAGCCCACAGCCACGCGCTCTTCCAGGCCACGAACTACGGCGCGTCGATGGGCGGAATGCTTACCATGATTCGCATCGACCCACCCAATTCCTTCGCTGAACACGCCAACTGCACGACGGGGAACTGACATGAGCAACTCGGCCTTGGGCTCTGGCAAGACATCGACTCCCCGACACTCCCGACCTCCCCGGCACTCGCGGCCCGCACAGCGCTCGAGCCGCCAGGCGCGGCGCCGGGTGCTGGCCGCGGCCACCGCGCTGATCAGCGTCTTCGCGCTGGTCACCGGTGGCTCGGCGGCGGGCGCGGCGACGGTCACCGTCGGACTGACCGCGTCTTCGACGCCCGGCAGCCCGACGGTCAACTTCACGGCGACGGTGGGCGGAGCCGGCGCGTCCGACACCGGCTACCTCTGCTTCGGCGACGAGGCGGCGAACACCTGCGACGTGAACAACACCGGCAGCACCGCTGTCGACCCGAACGCGGCGGCGACCGGCGTGTCCGTCAGCCACACGTACTCCGCCGAGGGCACGTTCTCCGCAGTGCTGTACGAGGTGCAGCCAGGATCGCCCGCGACCGTCACCGCGAGCACCCCAGTCGCGGTCACCGTCACCATCGACGGCACCGCCAGACTGACCAGCACGGTGACCGGCCTCACCGCGGTGTTCGACGGCTCGGCCTCGACCACCGCGAACGGCGACACCTGGTGGGCCTGCTTCGGTGACACCAGTGGCTGCTCGGCGACCCAGCCCGACCAGTCCGGCACCATCGCCAACGGGGGCCACCCGCTGGCCGGCATCTCTCACACCTACGCCGCCCCGGGCACCTACCCGGCGAGCCTGACTGTGGTGGGCACCGCGACGACCACCACCGCCGCCGCCTCCACCGTGGTGAACTTTCCGCACCCGACCGCAGTCCTCAGCGCCGACAGCACCAGCGGTTCGGGCAACCTGCCGGTCACCTTCGACGGCTCCAAGTCGGTCGTCGCGGCCGGCGACAGCTGGCAGTTCTGCTATGGAGACGTGGCGACCTGCTCGGTCACAACCCCTGATGCCAGCGGACAGATCAGCGCAGCCACGCCCACCGTCGCGTTGAGCACCACCGCGCACAACTACGGCCCCGGCAACTACACCGCCACCTTGTGGCTGACCAGCGGCGCCACGACGACCAGCGCGACCGTGGCGATCACGGTGATCAAGCCGATCGCCGGACCCGACGCCACCTGCACCGCAACGGCCGGCCTGCGCACCTGCTCGCTGTGGGCCAGCACCGGTTCGGTCACCGCCGGCACCGGCGCGGACCGCAAGACCATCCCGTTCTGGGGATTCACCACCTCGGCGACCGACAAGCCGGTCCTCGGCGGACCCGAGCTGGTCGCCACCGAGGGCGAGAAGCTCGCGTTCAACGTCACCAACAATCTGCCGTCCGGGGCGGGCAATCTCGCCATCACCGTCCCCGATCTGCTCGGCGCACCCGACTCGACCGGTGTCGCCGTCGGCTCGTCCGGCCCGTCCAACCCGGCCGACGGCTCTTACACCCTGACCCGACCCGGCACCTACATCTACGAGGCGGGGCTGACCAGCGGTGGCGCCCGCCAGGTCGCGATGGGGCTGTCGGGTGTGCTGATCGTCCGGCCGTCGTTGGCGACCAGCTCCCACTCGGCGCGCTGCGCCTACGACGCGGCGGTGAACGCCGACTGCGTGACGAACAAGGACGCCAACAACTACTTCGACCGCGAGAAGCTGGTCGTCGTCAACGAGCTCGATGCGGACTTCGCCGCCGACCCGTTCAAGAACGACACCGGCGACTACCACCCGACGAACTTCTTCATCGACGGGGTCTCCTACGACACCAGCAAGTCCGCGCTGGACCCGAGCGACCTGGCCTTCGATCCGACGGTCAACGCGGTCCGCTTCGACGCCGCCCCCGGTGACACGGTGCTGCTGCGCTACGCCGACCTCGGCCTACGCGAGCACGCCATGAACCTGCTCGGCCTGCCGCAGACCGAGACGGCCCGGGACGCCAACCTGCTGCCCGGCACCCAGACCCACACCACCGAGTTCCTCAACGCGGGTCAGACCTCGGACGACTTCGTGACGATCCCGGGCGGTGCTCTGAAGAACGCCCAGTACCCGATCTTCGACGCCGGTCTGCACCTGACCAACGGCGCGGCTGGCGGCCTGGGCGGCATGTACAGCTACCTCAACGTCATCGGCGGCGCGACGGCGGCCGACCTCGGGCCGGTGGGCAGTGCAGCCTCGGTCACCCCGACCTTTAGCAACGCGACGCCGAACGTCGACAACGGCCAGATCCCGACGCTGAGCGTGACCGGCTCGTTCACCGCTCAGCCGGCAGCAGCAGGCGGCACCCCGTCGGTGGCGTCGGTGCAGTGGGCGATCGACGGGGTTCCCGGCACCGGTGGCCTCTGGCAGCCAAGTGCCGCGGCCCCCAGCCCGAGCGGCGCGACCACGGCGTCGTTCACCTTCTCGGTCTCGGCGAACCTGCTCACGCAGCTGCTCGGCGCCGAGCCCGACCGGATCTTCGGCGACCACACCATCTGGCTGCAGGCGCTGGACTCCAACCACGTCGCGGGACCCGCGATCGGTGCGAGCTTCTCCCTCGCCCGTCGTGATGCGGTGATCTCCAACCTGTCCATCGACCCGGCGGTGACCAACGGCAGCACCAGTTCCAGCCAGGGACCGGTAGCCTCGACCGCCGTCAGCGGGACCGTCCCCAACCAGCCGGTGACGGCGAACGTGGGCACCCTCAACGTGAAGTCCACCGCGGGCTTCCCGGCGGACTGCCTTCTGGTCAACAAATGCCAGATCACGGTCGGCATGAGCATCGCGATCGGTACGGCCACGGGTGACATCGAGTACGGCGAGTTCAACTACACCGGCCTGACCACCACCAGCTTCACCGGCGTGACCGTGAACGGCACGGTGGCACCGGGGACTCACGTGTTCGCCGTGGGTAACACCGTCGCGCTCGACGTGGTGCCCGCCGGCTACATCGCTGTCGACGGCACCGCCACCTCGTCGCTGCCCGGCTGGCTGATCCACGACGAGCAGGCCTGCGTCGTACCCGCCGGTGCCGAGACGGCGCCCGTCGCGGCGGACGCCACCAAGTGTGGCACCACCGCAGCGCCCACCGCCGAACTGCTGCCGGCGCCGTTGCCGGACACGGCAGCAGGTACCGCGCCGGACTCGATGCTGCCGATCGCCGGCTTCATCGCGCCGCCGAAGCTGCCGGCTGGCAACACCACCGGTGCTCGGTTCTGGGTGATGGTCCGTGCGCAGGAAGGCCCGGACGGCAACCCGTGCACCGATCCCGGCACCTGCCGGTGGAGCCCGTGGCTGTACTTCCAGCCCAGCGGGGCCGCCGACAACGCGACCTACCAGCAGCTGACGGTGGTCAAGCAGGGCCCGACCACCGGGCCGGTCACCATCACGCCTTCGGCCAACAACGGGTTCACCGCGGCCAACGGCAACCTGGGGCTGTTTGACTCCTTCAACGTCAAGGCCACCGCGACGTCGACCTGGGCGAACATCGACCTGGCCGAGGCCTTCCTCTCGACCACGACCCGGCTGACGACCGCAGCGGCACCGCCGAACCCGTTGGAGTGCACCTCGGAGACTCCGAACGTGCCGACCGGCTGCGTGGTCTTCGGTCAGGGTGCTGAGATGACACCCGCCGGCGGCAAGTGGAACGCCAGCATGTCGCAGTCCTCGGACGCCTTCCTGCCACTGTCCGCGCTGCAGAGCCTGCCAGACGGTCTGGTGCGGGTGTGGGTGCACGCCCGGGATGCTGCCGGCAACTGGGGTCCGTTCACCGCTGCCGATCTGGTGCTGGACAAGACTCCGCCGGCAGTGGACTCGCTGGGTTCGGTGACACCTACCGGTCCGAGTACCACCACGACGAGCATAGGTGGGTTGCTGCCCAACGTCGACAACACCATCCCCGTCCTCTCGACCGCAGGGTTCCCGCCCAGCGGCACCATCCTGGTCACGGTGCCTATCGTGGGTCCGGTCAAGTACACCTACGGATCGATATCGAGCCAAAGTTTCACCAAGGTCAGGGGACCGTTCGGCGGCTACTTCAAGGGTGCCGCGGTAACACTGGTGCCGACAAACACATCCCCGTCCGTGGTCCTCAAGGCTCATGATGTGCTGGCAGCTGACGGGTCGGCCTCCGGCCTGGTCGGGGCGGAATGGTTCACCGGTGCCGATCCCGGCCCCGGTAACGCCAGACCCGTCACGGTGGCAACCGGCTCGGCCAACACCTTCCCGGGTCCGGCGGACAGTGCGGCGGTGCAGTCGTACACGCTGTCCGGGATGCCCAAGGGCCTGGTACACATCCGGGTCGTGGATGCGGCGGGCAACTGGAGCGCGGTATTCAATGCGACGCTCTGACGCCCGGGTCTCCAAAAGTTCGGACGGACCTGACCGACGATGCGCACACCTGATCACGGGGGACCTGAGATGACCACGATGACCGACTTACCCAACACCGAGCTACCAGGCGCGGATGGGGCCGACGGGGCCACGCCGGCAACGGTGAACAGTCGGACGGCTCCCCGAAAGGCCGTCCGCGGCTGGGTGGTCTTCGCGGTCGTGCTGCTGGTGCTGGTGGTGGGCATCGTCGGGACCAGGGTGTCGCTGGGCCACCGCAGCACTGCGGTGGTGTCGGTCGCTCACCCGGCTGCGGCGGTGCCCACCAGCGCGGCGATCGAATCGTCCTGGGGGCTGCGCTTCACCGGCGTGATCCTGCTCGCCGACGGAGGTGGTGTCGAACTGCGCTATCAGGTGATCGACCTGAACAAGGCGGAGAAGATCCACCTCGGCCAGGCCAGTTCCAACGAGCTGCCGACCATCACCGTCGACGGCACCAGCGGTCGTGTGACACCGAGCGCGGTGCTGATGCACTTTCACCACGGTGAGACCGCGGACGGTCGCACCTACTCGATCGTGTACGGCAACGCCGGTGGTGTGGTCAGGATCGGTGAGTACGTCAGCATCGTGATGAAGGACGGCACCACCCTCAAGCACGTCCAGGTGACCAGCTGATGCGTCGCGGGGTGGTGGCAGCCGCGGTTGCCACGCTCGGCCTGGCCGCGGGCTGTACCAGCCATCACGCCACTGCGGCCGCGGCTGCGCAGAAGGGGCCGCTGATCCTCAGTAGCCCGGCCTTCGCCGCCGGTGCCCGAATGCCGATCACCTACGGCTGCACCGGGGCGAACAACCCGCCACCGCTGACCTGGCAGGGTGCCACGCCGGCCGGCACCGCCGCCTGGGCAATCGTGTTGCAGGACCTCGACGTCAACCCGAAGCCGTGGGTGCAGTGGGTGGTCTCCGACATTCCGGTGAGCAGCCGTGTACTGCCGAGCACGTCGCTTCCGGCCGGGGCGCTGGTCTCAGCAGCTTCCAACGGCACCGTGGGTTACGTCGGCGCGTGCCCGCCGAGTGGCGCGGTGCATCGCTACCGCTTCACCATCTATGCGCTCAAGGCCAAGCTCGGCCTGCCTCCCGCGGCTCGACCTGCCACGGCGGTACCTGCCATCACAGCTGACTCGCTGTCCAGCGCGAGTGTCACCGGCACGTTCGCGCGCTGAATGGTAAAGCGAGTTGTACGTCGCTTTACTCTCCGTTAGGAATTGGGCCACTGCCAATAATTGTCCGAAATGGCTCGCAGCTACCGTGATCAGGCAGCCCGCAGCTAATGCTCAGCGTCCGTTGTGATCGAGAAAGCCCTTCCAAAACAGGCACAATCCTCACCCGGACATTCCGGCTGCCTACGTGCAGCAACCGATCCACGACCGCCGGTCACCAGCGTCTGCCGGAGCAGAAACACCCGAGATTACAATGCCTTCTTTACATCTTGTGACGCGACACGCGGGCCTGTTTACTTCCCCATGATCGGCAGATCTATGGGGGAGCTGTCGGCGAATCGGGGGCGTTGTGAGCAAGATTCTCGTTGTAGAACAAGAAAGAACCTTACGGATGCTGCTGTCGCGGCTGGCCGAGGACACCGGTCACGAGGTCCGCGCAGTGGGTACCGGCACCGAGGGCCTGGCTGCCGCGCTCACCGAGGACTTCGACCTGATCCTGCTGGAGCTTTCGCTGCCCGACGTCGCAGGTGAGCACGTCCTGAGCGCGCTGATGACCGTCAAGCCGTCCAGCAGGGTCATGGTCGTCTCTTCGGTCACCGACATTCATCGCCGGGTCGCGGTCCTCGATTCGGGTGCGATCGACTTCGTGGCCAAGCCCTTCGCCAATGATGAGCTGCTGGCCCGGATCCGCGCCCGCATCCGTGGCGAGCGTTCGGCACAGCTGCGACTGGCCCCGGCGGTGAACACCGTCGGGTCCGACGACGCCGAGCCGGCCGAATCATCGGGTAACACCCGGCTGCTCACCCGACGTCCCGAGACCGAGCGTGCCGAGCGGCACACGATGTCCGACCAGGCCATACAGCTCGACTCGCACCGCCGCGCCCTGGTGGTGAAGGGCAAGGTCATCGACCTGTCGCAACGGGAGTTCGTGCTGATGTCACACCTGCTGCAGCGGCGGGGTCAGATCTGCACCCGCCAGGAACTACTCGCCGATGTCTGGGGAGTCGACTTCGATCCCGGCACCAACGTGGTCGATGTCTACGTCCGCCGCCTTCGGATGAAGCTCTCGGATCACAGCATCGAGACGGTCCGCAACCACGGGTACCGCCTCATCGCCAGCTGACTAGCTGAACCGGCACCGCCGTGCGGTAACCGTTCTCGCGTTAAACCAATGTCTGGAATACCCTCGCACCGTGGCCATGCTGCTCTTGATCGAGGACAACCCGGTCATTGGCGACGCCCTCGAGCGGACCCTGAGCGAACGCCACCACACCGTCGCGTGGGCGACCACCGGCGCAGACGGCCTGCGGCTCGCCGAGCAGGTGAACTTCGATCTGGTGCTGCTGGACCTCGGCCTGCCCGACCTCGACGGGTTCGACGTGTGCCGCCAGATCCGCACGATCAGCCCGAACGTCGCGCTGGTGATCCTTACCGCGAGCGATGTGGAGAGTGACGTGGTGGTCGCACTGGAGGCCGGCGCCGACGACTACCTGACCAAGCCCTTCCGCTCGAACGAGCTGCTCGCGCGAATCCGCGCCCACCTGCGTCGGGGATCGGCGCCCAACACAACAGCAAAGACCCAGTGGGTGGACGCACTGTTGATCGACCGTGGCCGGCGGGTCGTCGAGCTGGCCGGGATGCCGATCGCGCTGCGGGCGCGCGAGTTCGACCTGCTCAGTGCCCTGGCAGCCGAACGCGGCAGCGTGGTCAGTCGCTGGTCGCTGGCCCTGGAGGTGTGGGGAGACGCCTCGATCGCTGAGAACAAGACCATGGACGTCCACCTGTCCCTGCTGCGTCGACGGCTGGCCACGGCCTCGGAAGCCTCGGGTTCCGTGGCGCCGCAGATCATCACCGTCCGTGGCCGCGGGTTTCGACTCGAGGCCCAGCCCAGTGCCCCCCAGCCCAGTGCCGCTCAGCCCAGTGCCGCTCAGCCCAGCTGACGACCGGGCCGGACCACAGGAGTTGCTGGAATGCGCCGACGGATCGTCTCCCTCACCGTCCTGTCCAGCCTGCTCTGCATCGCGCTCTTCGCGATCCCGCTCGGTTTCGGCGCGTCGTTCTACTTTCTCGCCCGTGAGAAGGGGGATCTGCAAAGGATCGCCTACGGCGTCGCCTCGGCGGCCTCGGACAACCTGACCTCGGGAGCACAACTCGGCGCGCTGGAACGCCGGACCGGCGGCGTGCGGGTAGGACTGTACGGGCCAGACGGGGCACTGATCAGCGGCACGGGCGACGAACGTGGTGCGGCCCTGGTGCGCAGTGCACTCGCCGGGACGACGACCGACACCACACTCGATGGTCGCATCGCGGTCTCGGTGCCGGTGATCGACAACGACACGGTCAAAGGTGCGGTGCTGGCGACCCGTTCGCTATCGGCCACCCACTGGCAGGTCGGGTTGAGCTGGGCGGGCCTGGCTGCCTTGGCCACCCTGGCCGTGGGAGCCGCCTGGGCACTGGCCCACCGACAGGCAGGTCGGCTGGCGCGGCCGATCGAGCAGCTGTCGCTGGCCGCCGAGCGGCTCGGTGACGGCGACTTCGCCGCTCAGGCCGAGCCCGTCGGCATTGCCGAGATCGATTCGGTGAACCGGTCCATGGCGCGGACCTCGGTGCGGCTCCGGCTGCTGGTGGAACGCGAACATGCGCTCGCCAGGGATGCCTCGCACCAGATCCGTACCCCGCTCACCGGACTGCGGCTGCTTCTCGAACGGGCCGCCGGCAATCCTGGCCAGAATGACACGGAGTTGGTCGAGGCGCAGCAGATCATCGAGCGCCTCGAGCTGACCGTGACCGACATGCTGCAGCTGGTCCGGGGGGCACCGCGCACCGACCGTCCACTCGCGATCGACGACCTGGTTGCCCATGTGCGCCAGCGGTGGGCCGGTACGTTCGGCGCGCAGGGTCGGCCACTGACCGTGCAGGTCGACCCACAACTGCCACCCGCGTACCTACGCCCCGATGCAGCCCGCCAGATCCTCAATGTGCTGATCGACAATGCAGGTGTGCACGGTGTGGGAGCCGCGTCGGTGGTGATCCGCGATGCGCTCGGTTCGTTGGCCATCGATGTTTCCCAGACCGGCCCACCCCTCACGGTGCCCGCCCAGTCGCTGTTCGTCGAACGCACCGGTGCCGGCTCGGGAATCGGGCTACCGCTGGCACGGGCCATTGCCGAGACCGCGGCGGCCCGACTCATCCTCAGCGCCACGGACCCCCCGACGTTCACGCTGCTCATTCCACCGCGGGTGGATGACCCTCCCGCCGCGGGTGACTGACACGGCTGCTACCGGCCGGTCTTCGGTGATCCTCGCTGGCGGCGGTAGTCCGGTCGAACGCATAGCGCGCGACCGGGCGGGTATGTGGTGTCATGGACGCATGCACCTCGCCACCACCGATGCCGGTAACGCCTTGCTCAGCACTGATCCACTGGCGCTACTGATCGGAATGTTGCTCGATCAGCAGATTCCGATGGAGAAGGCCTTCACCTCACCGCAGGTGCTCGCTGAGCGCCTCGGCGTATCCGAGCTGAACGCGCAGCAGATCGCGGACCACGACGCCGACGAGTTCGAGGCGCTGTTCCGCCAGGTGCCCGCACTACACCGATTCCCGGCGGCAATGGCCAAGCGCACCCAGGCGATGTGCCAGGCGCTGGTCGAGCAGTACGACGGCGACACCGCCAGCGTCTGGATCACCGCCCGGTCAGGCAAGGAACTGGTCTCTCGGATCGCCGGACTGCCCGGCTTCGGCGAGCAGAAGGCCAAGATCTTCACCGCACTGCTCGGTAAGCAGTTCGGCGAGCGGCCGACCGGCTGGCGAACGGCCACCGGAGCCTACGGCGAGGCGAAGTCGTTCCGTTCGGTCGCCGACGTCGTGGACGCCGGGTCACTGCAGAAGGTTCGGTCGTTCAAGAAGCAGCAGAAGGCAGCAGCGAAGAGCGCGTCCTGAGCGCGCCCGCACCGGGCGCCTCGGCCCTGCGTCACTGTCGTCAGCGACGAGTACTGGGCCGGGTGTCCTCGCCCCACGGCCCAGCAGCCGGTGTGATGAATAGGCGATGATGGTGCCATGCGAAATGTGTCGATCACCGAAGCCGGTATCAGGCTGGGCCAATTCCTGAAGCTGGCCGATGCCGTCGAAATCGGCTCCGACGTCAAGCTGCTGCTCGGTGCGGGCCAGGTGACCGTCAACGGCCAGCCCGAAGGGCGACGGGGACGGCAACTGGCCAAGGGCGACATCGTCGCGGTGGCAGACCAGCAGTTCAAGGTCACCTGACCACCCCTTGTGGCTGACCGGACCCAACCACCTCGGCT
>JBBQFE010000036.1:0-12306 GCA_038321605.1 Mycobacteriales bacterium
GTGGCAGTAAGGCGGCGGCGAAGCCGGTTGCTGATATCGCGGCGTTGACCGGTCAGGACACGGCGGTCAAGTTGGACACGAATTTCGTGGCGGCGTTGACGAGTCTGAAGTTGACTCCGGGTGTGGTGGGTACGGCGAAGCTGACCGATGGGTCGCTGGTGTTCCCGATCACCGGGGGCAACGTGAAGTACTACACCCCGGGCTCGGTCACTCCGTATGTGCAGGGTTCGGTCAAGCATGACGGTTCTGGTTTCTCGTTGTCGGCGGGTTCGACGAAGGTGGAGCTGACGAACTTCGACATCGATCCGGGTGCGTCCAAGCTGTATGGCGATGTGTCGGTCAACGGTACGACTGCTGCGACTCACACGCTGCTGTTCGGGTTGAACGGCAACACCCTCAAGCCGCTGCAGACCTCGGGTAACACCGCGATCCTGCAGGGTACCGAGGTCCAGGTGTCGCAGAACGCTGCTGACCTGCTCGACAAGACCTTCGGCACCACCGCCGTCAAGGGCGGCCTGCTCGTAGGCGTGGCCACCATCACCGTCAACACCAAGTAACCACCACCCAAGCAAGCAGAAACACCAAGCAAGCAGAAACACCAAGCAAACAGAAACACCAAGCAAGCAGAAACGCTAAGCAAGCAGAAACACCCAGCAAGCAGCACGACACCGGGCCACGGCGCCGGGCGGTTCACCCCGCCGGCACCGTGGCCCGCTGCATGCCGCTTGTGGCCCGTGCAGCGGGTTGAGTAGGTTCAGAGCAATGAGCACCGAACCGGACGAGCAACGAATAGCCCAGCGGGCACTCTTGGATCCTGAGGAGTTGGCGGTCGGCAGCGACGATCCGCGGCGGCAGGCGGAAATCATCCTCGAGGATTCCGACGAGCGAACCGAACACCCCGAAGCGACCGGGGAAGCGTCCGGCCAGACGCCGGAATGAGGATGTCCGAGGCGACCGTCCGGACCTCGGCGTACGACGACCCGCACGCCGTCACGCTGATCGGGCAGGTCCAGGCCGAATACGTCCAGATGTACGGCGGACCGGATACCGCTCCGGTCGACCCGGCGGAGTTCGCGGCGCCGAGCGGGACCTTTCTGGTGGCCTACGACCCGGACGATGTGCCGGTGGCCATGGGCGGCTGGCGACGCCATGACAGCGCGGACACCAGCTGGGCCAGTCCGGCCGCCGAGATCAAACGAATGTACGTGGCTCCGCAGGCGCGGGGGCGAGGTTTGGCACGGCTGGTGCTGGCAGAACTTGAACGGACGGCCGCACAGGACGGAATCCACTGGCTCCTGCTGGAGACCGGATCACGGCAGCCGGCGGCGATTGCCCTGTATCGATCTGCGGGCTACGCCGACGTACCTCCCTTTGGTCACTACGCCGAAACCGAGCTGTCGGTCCATCTGGGCAAGCGACTGACGAGCGACTGACGAGCGACTGACGAGCGACCGACGAGCGGCCTGGCAAGCGACTGACGAGGAAACTGACAAGGCTGACAAGAGCAGGCTGCAGTCAGCGCAAGCCATCCTGGGCGGCGACGCTCCGCCCGTCCCCACTCCAGATCCGAAGCTCGAAATCCTGATCGCTCAGCAACAGGTCCGACGGTGAGCCGATGGCCGAGGTCAGCGCCGCGTGCAGATCGGCGGTCGACTGGGTCCGCTCGGTGAAATCGTGCAACCAGTGCGAGCTGAGCACCGTCGATCCCTTGGCTGCGGACTTCGCCACCAGGGCGCACAGTCGCGACCAGGCACCAGGATCGAAGAAGTAGCCGATCTCGCTGAGCACGATCAGGTCGAAGTCCCCGGCCGGCCACTCGTCGGGCAGCAGCCGTTGCTGTACCGACACATTGTCCCGGTCAGCCACCCGCTCGAGGGTCGCCACGACTGCGTCGGGGTGGTAGTCGGCGGCGGTCACCTGATCGCACCGTTGCGCCAGTCGCACGGTCAGCTCACCGGCCGCGCAGCCAGGTTCGAAGGCGTGCGAGTAGCGCTCTCGGGGCAGGCAACTCAGGATCACATCGCGTTTGCGTTGCTCGTAGAAGCCGTTGCCGATATGCCACGGATCGCGGTCGCGGGCCCACATCGAGTTCAGGTAGACCAGGTCCACCGGATCGGTCATCGCAGGAACAATTCTCGATTGCGCGTGAGCCGATCCAGCACCCAGCTCGGCAGGATCGGGCCGGCGCCGGTGGTGGGATCCTCGGTGATCTGACTGGTGAAGCACTCCAGTGCCCGCTGCTTGCGCTTGACGGTCACCTCGTCCAGCGCCAATACCGCAGAGCCGTGGCCCGGCAGGTCGTCGGCGTCGGGGCTCGCCCAGTGCCATCCCCAGATCGGGCTCTGCAGGTGTTGCGCGCCGACAACCGTCGTCGCGTCGGCGACGGCGGTCGCGGTCGCCTCGTGATCGGGGTGACCGTCGAGATGCCAGGGCGACACCACGACGTCGGTTGCCTTGATGATGCGTACCAGGCGCCTGCTGAGTTCGGCGATGCCGTCGGCAACCCGACCGTCGCCGAACCCGAGGCAGACGACCAGCGGCGGACGTAGCCCGAGCACGGTCAGCGCAGCGAGTCGCTCGAAGCGGCGCTGGTCCACCAACTCATCGGCCGGCCAGAGACTGGACCCCGGGTGACTGGCGGCGCCGTCGGTGACGCCGACCACCAGAACCTGGCGGCCGCTGCGCGAAGCAAGCGAGATCAGCCCGCCGGCACCTAGGACCTCGTCATCGGGGTGCGGCGCGACGACCACCAGCCGGGCACCTTCGGGAACCAGGTCGCCACAGCTGACGGGGTCGGCGCGCGACCAGCCCGTCCATGCCTGCCAGGAGGTTTCCTCGGTGCCGCGGCCCTGGATCAGCCGATTCTCGGGCCCGGTCACAACTGCCAACCCAGGTCGCCGCCGGCGAGCCGGCCCGCGGTGAGGACGCCGAGCTCGGCGAGATCCCGTTCGGCGTGACTCTGCCGCAGGAACACCGGCAGGTCCGCGTAACGCTGAGCCATTGCCGCATCGCGACAGAGCGGCCCGGCGCCCAGCACCCGTCCGGCCCGGTCGATGATCAGCGACGCGGTCTCCTCGGCGGCGGCCCGCACTCGCATGGCCACTGCCTGGGCGTCCGCCTCAGGGTGCGCGTCGATCCAGCTGGCCGACTCCGTCAGCAGGGCCCGCAGCCCGCGCAGGGCAATGTCCACGACGGCCAGGTGCGCCGCGGCGTGCGGATCCCCGCGGCGGGCGACGGCGGCGGCCAGGGCCTGTGCGAACGGCAACGCTCCGCCGTACCAGCAGGCCGCTATGCCTGCACCGCCATGCCAGAAGCCGGGCCGGGCCGTGTACTCACCGGGCCGTCCGATCTCGGTGCCGGCCGCGTGCTCGAACAACACGTCCCCGCTGGCGACCCGGCCCATACCCACCGCGTGCCAGCCGTCCTGAGTCACGGTCACGCCTGCGCCGTCCAAGGCAACGGCCACCAGGCACTGTCTGCCATCGGTGTCCCACGCCGTCACCAGCGCACGGGTGGCGACATCTGCCCCTGAGCACCAGGACTTGCGTCCGGTGAGCACGACGCCGGTGCCGGTCCGATGCAGCGTGACGCGCGCGTCCGGCGGCTCGGCGGCCCATACCGCCCACACCTCGCCCGGCCTGTTCAGGTTGGCCGAGTGGGCCGGGCTGAGCTCCGCCATGATGGCCAGGCCATCGCAGTGGGCCTCGTACAGCTTCACCAGGCTGACATCCTCGGCGGCGATCTGAGCGAGTTTCTGCCAGCGCAGCAGGGTCATTCCTCTGCCGGGTACCGGCAGGGCCCACTGCTGGTCAGCTACCAGCTCACGTAACCGCCCGTGCAGGGCAGCCGGTGGACTTTCGACAGCAATATCAGCTGGCATCGAGAACCGCCGTACGGTTGCCCAGCTGTTGCAGGTGGTCGGCAAAGCCGCCGATCGCCCGCCCCTGGGCGCGGGCGCTGGTGGCGACCGGCAGGTCACCGGCCCAGACCAACCGCTGCCCGGTCGCCTGCATTGCGGCTATGAGCTCGACGTCCTCGTCCACCAATAGCGAGTCGAAGCCGCCCGCCGCCAGGTAGGCCCGGGCCGTCATCGCCAGGTTCGCACCGTGAATGTGTCGGTGACCGTTGCCCCGGTGGTAGTTGAAGGCATGGCTCGACTGAACCGCCATCGAGTGGCTTTCCCAGTCCAGGACGTCGATGGTGCCGATCACGACATCGGCTCCGGCGGCGGCGTGCCGAAGCTGGCGCCGGAGCCAGTCCGGCGACACCGTCGAATCGGCGTCAGTGCCTGCGAGCCAGACCTGATCGACCCCGTACCGGTCCAGGATCGCCTGGTTGCCGGCCGCACGTGCCGCGCCGACGCCCGGAGTGCTTGATTCGACGAGCAAGGCGCCGGTTCGTGAAGCTCTTACGATGTCGGCGCTGCGGTCGGTGCACCGATCCAGTGCCACGACGATCTGCACCGGCACGGTCACCTGCGCGGCGGCTGCAGCGACGCTGTGCAGGCATGCCGCTAGCAGGTCTTCTTCGTTGTGGACGGGGATGACTACGCCGATCTGGCGGGTGGTCGACGCCCGGTCGGAGCCGAAGGCGGTGACGGTCGCCGCTCGACTGTCGGTGAAAGGGCCGGGCAGACTGGTGAGTTGGACGGGGAGGCTCATGTCAGGTCTTCGATCTGAGCGCGGTGTTCCCTCGGGTTGGTCCGGCAGGTCGCGATCCGTGGGGATCGAACGACGCTGGCACCGGTCCTGATCTGAGGTCACGGATAGCGGCTGCCAGTTTGAGCCGTAGTCATCGAGTTTACTCAGGCGTGCTGTGAAAGCATAGCCGCCCAACGACGCTTTACGCGGGCTTAACTTTGTGGCTGTCTACACTCTGCTGATCCTGAGAAGTTTCTGCTGGTCCTAAGAACCTCAGGGCCAAGAAGTACCCGCTCGGCCAGGCTAAACCAGATGCCAGGTAGCACTCGAAGCGTTCACCGTTTCGTGGAGGCAACTCTGTGTCTGCCCTCGCCCATCATCCTCGCGTCGACAGCCCGCTGCGGCGCACGGCCCATCGCGCGCCGTACGAAGTGACCCTCGAGCTACGTTCGGCTCGCGCCCGGATCACGCTGGTCGGTGCGCTCGACGGCTCCTCGGCCGATGCCATCGGCGGCATGATCATGTGCTCCGGATCCATCGGGGAACCGATCGAACTGATCGGCGATCGCGTCACCTCCGTCGAACCCCGCTGCCTCGACCTGTTGATCGCCGCCGCCCGGGAGCGCCTGCAGCACGGGCAGACCCCGGTGCTCGTCACCTCCGTCAGCGACGCCTTCGCCGACGCCCTGCGCCGCGCGGGACTTCCGGCGCTCGCGCCGGTCTCACTCTCGACTGCAAGCAGCAGTACGAGCCAGCAAGAAAATGTCCGCTACGAAAAGGAGCAACTCCCGTGATCATCCTCGGTCTCATCCTGCTGATCGTTGGCATCGTCGCCAAGATCTCGATCCTGTACACGATCGGCATCATCCTGATCATCATCGGCGCGGTGCTCTGGATTCTCGGGTCCATCGGCCGCGAGGTCGGTGGCCGCAAGCATTACTTCTGAGACCGCGGGTTTCGGGGCTGCCTGCGTTGAGCGCGGCTGCCTCGAGCCGCTGACAGGGGCCGCACCCACCGTGGTGTGGCCCCTGTCGTGTCCAGAGCCACACCGTGGGGCGGGCTGTCGATTTACCCGATACCGTGGGTATCACACATCCGTGGAAGGCCTGTCCCGAAAGGACCTGTCATGCCCGTTCGCAGAGCCGCCGTCATCGGGGGCAACCGCATCCCGTTCGCCCGTGCCAACGGGCCGTACGCGCACGCCTCCAACCAGGACATGCTCACCGCGACGCTCGACGGGCTGGTGGCCCGGTTCGGGCTCGGCGACGTGCAGCTGGGTGAGGTGGCAGCAGGTGCCGTGCTGAAGCACGCGAAGGACTTCAACCTGACGCGTGAATCGGTGCTGGGCTCTCGGCTGGCGCCCACCACCCCCGCCTACGACGTGCAGCAGGCATGTGGCACCGGACTCGAGACAACCATCCTGGTCGCCAACAAGATCGCCCTCGGTCAGATCGACTCGGGGATCGCTGCGGGGGTGGACACGGTCTCCGATGCGCCGATAGCCGTCAGCGACGGTCTACGTGCGGTGCTGCTGAACGCCAATCGGGCAAAGGATGCCGTCGGTCGGGTACGGGCCCTGGCGGCGCTGCGCCCGTCACAGTTGCTGCCCGCCACACCGTCGAACTCCGAACCGCGGACCGGATTGTCGATGGGGGAGCATCAGGCGATCACCACCGCAGAATGGAACATCACCCGCGCAGCGCAGGACGAACTTGCTGCTGCCAGCCACCGGAACCTGGCCGCCGCCTACCAGAGCGGCTTCTGCGACGACCTGGTCACGCCGTACCTAGGGCTGACCCGGGACCAGAACCTGCGGCCGGACTCCTCGGTCGAAGCGCTGTCCAAGCTGAAGCCGGTCTTCGGTACCCGCGGACCGAATCCCACCATGACCGCTGGAAACTCCACCCCGCTCAGCGACGGAGCTTCGGCGGTGCTGCTCGGAAGTGACGAGTGGGCGGCGGAGCACAACCTGCCGGTGCTCGCCCATCTGGTGGACGCTGAGACCGCCGCGGTGGACTACGTGAACGGTGATCGGCGTACCGCCGGACTGCTGATGGCCCCGGTCTACGCGGTGTCACGGTTGTTGGAGCGGAACAAGCTCACCCTGCAGGATTTCGACTTCTACGAGATCCACGAGGCCTTTGCCGGCACCGTGCTCGCGACGCTCGAAGCGTGGGAGGACGAGCAGTTCTGCCTCGAACAGCTCGGCCGCAGCACCGCGCTGGGACCGATCGACCGTGCCGCACTCAACGTTGCCGGTTCGTCGTTGGCGGCCGGCCACCCCTTTGCCGCGACCGGTGGCCGGATTGTCGCCAATCTGGCGAAGCTGCTGTACCAGCGTGGATCCGGTCGGGGCCTGATCTCGATCTGTGCCGCCGGCGGCCAGGGCGTCGTCGCGATTCTGGAGGCGTGACATGGCAGATCGCTATCTGGAACTGGTCAGTTCACCCCTCGGCCACCGCGTCGCGTCCCGGCTCGGCCTGCCCCAGCCGGCCGAGCTACGACGTCATACCGCGGGGGATCCGTTGCTGCCGGGGCCGATCGCTCTCGGTCGACTGGCAGGCGGGGGTCTCGACGGGCTGGCCGAACTGCTTGTCGCCGCGGGAACCGAGCTGCAGGACCCCGACTCCACCACGCCCGATCCTGCCGCGCTGATCTTCGACGCCACCGAGCTGACGACGGTGGCAGATCTGGCGCAGCTCCGCGACTTCATGGCGGCTCGGCTCCGGCGGTTGCGGCCGTCCGGGCGGGTGGTGATCCTCGGCCGGGTCCCTTCCGGCGCCGATCCCTTGGTTGATGCGTGCAGACAGACACTGGACGGACTGGTGCGATCGTTGGCCAAGGAGGTTCGCGCCGGCGCGACCGCGAACCTGGTACTGCTCGATGGTGGCGGTGCCGACGCGCAGGCGCTGGAATCGGTGCTGCGTTTTCTGCTGTCGGGCCGGTCGGCCTACGTGGACGGGCAGGTAATTCGGGTCGGGGTGGGCGGTGCTGCCGCGGGTTCGGACGACGGCGACCGGGTTGTTGACTGGGCGGCGCCGCTCAGCGGCAAGGTGGCGGTGGTGACCGGCGCGGCCCGTGGCATCGGGGCCGCCATCGCCGGCGTCCTGGCGCGTGACGGTGCGCAGGTCGTGGTGGCTGATCTGCCGTCCGCCGGTGAGGCGCTTGCCAATGTCGCCAATCGGATCGGCGCCACCACCCTGCAGCTTGACATCACTGCTCCGGATGCGGCGAAACAGCTTGTGGCACATGCCCAAACCCGCTTCGGCGGACTCGACGTCGTGGTACACAATGCCGGCATCACCCGGGACAGGCTGCTGGCGAACATGAAGCCCGAACACTGGGACTCGGTGCTCGCGGTGAACCTGCAGGCGCAGCTGGCGGTGAATGCCGCGCTGCTGGCCGATGGTGCCCTGCGGGCCGAAGGACGGGTGATCTGCCTGGCGTCGACCAGCGGCATCGCCGGTAACCGCGGACAGACCAACTACGCGGCGTCGAAGGCCGGCGTGATCGGCATGGTGCGGTCGTTCGCGCCCAGCTTCGCCGAGCACGGCTGGACGATCAACGCGGTCGCTCCCGGATTCATCGACACCGACATGACGCATTCGATGCCGCTGGCCACCCGCGAGGTGGCTCGGCGCATCAACAGCCTGCAACAGGCCGGCCTGCCGGTAGATGTGGCCGAGGCCGTCGGATGGCTGGCGTGGCCGACCAGCGGTGGTGTGAACGGTGCCGTGCTGCGCGTGTGCGGGCAGAACCTGGTGGGCGCGTGAACAGCGCAGGGGCTGCGCCCGCTGCCTCGACTCCGGTGGGGCCGGTGCCCACCGAACTCACCCGGTCACCGTCGCTGGTGCCGTTGCTGGCCAAGGCGTTGGTGACCGCGCCGCTGCACGGAGACTGGCCGCTACCTCGGGTACCGAGGCCGAACCGCGCCGCGCCGCCGCTGGACTCCCGCTCGCTGTCGCTGGTTCAGCAGCGGATCCCACTCGAGAACCTGGTGGCCTACCAGCACGTCTGCGGCTTCCGGGCCAGTGACGTGCTGCCGCCGACCTACCTGCACCTGCTGAGCTTTCCGCTGTCCCTGCAGTTGATGACCGCCCGGGACTTTCCCTTCTCGTTGCTGGGCTTGGTGCACGTCGCCAACGTCAACGTCCAGACGCGGCCGGTCCGGGCCGACGAGCTCGTCTCGATCACCACCTACGCCGGCAACCTTCGACCACATCCCGCCGGCCAGCAGCTCGACATCGTGTCGCAGGCCAGCATCGACGATGACGTGGTCTGGCGTGAGACCAGCACCTACCTCAGCCGAGGTCACGGTGCCGAGACCGGCGCTGCCGAACGGGGGCCCGCTGCCGGGCGAGATTCTGCTGCCGGGGCAGTCGCGCCCGCCGAAGGCGAGCCAGCAGTGGCGATCGAGCCGCGCGGCCAGTGGCGGGTGCCGGCTGACATCGGGCGCAGGTACGCGACGGTGTCGGGCGACCGTAACCCGATTCATCTGCACCCGCTCACAGCGCGGTTGTTCGGATTTTCATCGGCGATCGCGCACGGGATGTGGCTGGAGGCCAAGTTGCTCAGCCACTTCGAGGGGCGGCTGCCGACGTCCTGCACCGTAGCGGTGAATTTCAAGAAGCCGCTCTTGTTGCCGTCCACCGTCGGGTTCGGTTTCGGGCGTGCCGGTGACGGTTGGGCCGTGCGGATAAGCGATCTGCGAACCGGAGCGCCCCACCTGGTCGGGCAGATCTCCGAAGGGCGCGGCTGAACTGGGTAGGGTCAGGGAAAGGCTGCGTTGAGAAGGAGTCGCACCTGAGAACGTCCGGTCAAGACACCGGACGCATGACTAGAGGAGTTCAACATGCAGAACGTATGGCGTGGCCTGGCAATCGGCGCTTTCGTCGGAGCCATCATCGGAATCCTGCTCGACCTGGCGAACAAGACCAAGGTCGCTGTGTCCGACGGCTACCAGAACACCAAGATCGCGGTACGCGACCACGGTCCGGAGGCTGCGGCGGCGATCAAGAGCTTCGCCGCCCACGCAGCCGAACAGGTCCGCGACGCTGATCTACCCAGC
This sequence comes from Mycobacteriales bacterium, assembly GCA_038321605.1. Taxonomy (GTDB): domain Bacteria; phylum Actinomycetota; class Actinomycetes; order Mycobacteriales; family Jatrophihabitantaceae; genus Jatrophihabitans_A. The sequence continues at coordinate 9,709 of JBBQFE010000036.1, forward strand.
AAGGTCAAGGACGTTGCGTCCGAGGTGGCCAGCAAAGCCTCAGATTTCGCCGAGGTGGCGGCTGAGAAGGGCAAGGCCGCCGCGGACGTAGCCGTCGAGAAGGGCAGGGCTGCTGCCGATGTCGCCGCCGAGAAGGGCAAGGCCGCCGCGGACGTAGCCGTTGAGAAGAGCCAGGCAGCCGCTGACCTGGCGGCCGACAAGGCCAAGGACCTGCGCAACCGCTGAGTTGGCCAGACGGCACGACTCGTGCGGCGGATCAGACCGGCGTTGCCGCGGCGGTGTCGGCGGTGATCAGCGTGCCCCCGGCAGCGCTGATCGCCGCCCGCGCGGCCTGACCGGACTCCTCGGTCACCGGGACCGTCAGGTCGGTCAGTAGTCGCACTCCGAGGCCAGCTGCGAGGGCGTCCAGCGCACTGGCGCGGACGCAGTGGGATTCGGCGATGCCGCACACATCCACGTCGGTCACGCCGGCGCCGGCCAGCACCGTGGTGAGGCTGCGATCCTGGGTGTCCGTGCCGTCGAACGCTGAATAGGCAGCTGCGTGCTGGCCTTTCTTGATCCGTACGTCCGCTCCCTGCTCGCCCAGCCCGGCCACCACGGCGGGGTGGAGCTCAGCGTTGGGAGTGTCGGCGAGACCGTGGGGCGGCCAGGTATCCACGAAATCCGGCTGATTCGAGAAGTGATCCGCCGGATCGACATGCCAGTCCTGGCTGGTGATCGTCAGCGCGTACCGGTCTCGATGCGCGGCGACGAACTCCGCGATCCGGAAGGCGACCTCGTTACCGCCGGATACCGGCAACTCGCCGTCCTCACAGAACGTCGGTTGGACGTCGACAATCAGCAGCGCGCGTGACATGGCTCCTCCTCGTGCGGCCCTGACTTGAGGTCAGGCTCCGGCTCCGAGGATGGCACGCCCCGTGCGATCGGTGGCGGCCAGGGCGGCAGCATCGAGCAGCGCTGCCGATGCCGGGCTGGGCGCGGTACCCCCGAGGTGCTCCGGCAGCCACCAGCGGTCGGCGTCCGAGCTCGGCTGGTCTGGGTACTCACGCTGGGCGGTGTCCAGCAGCGCCTGCATGCGTCGCCGCAGCTCCACGTCCACCATCGCCGGATCGTCGTTCGCAGCTGCCAGGATGGGCTCGCCGACGAGCACCATGACGGACTTGTGGCGCCGCAGGCTCCAATGTCCCGCCACGGTCAGGATGCGGTGCCCGCCCCATACGACCACCGGAATCAGCGGAACCTGCTCGCGCACCGCGAGCGTGGCGGCGCCGAGCTTGAAGGGCTTGAGGGTCCACGCGCGACTGATGGTCGCCTCGGGAAAGACTCCGACCAACTCGCCGCGCTGCAGCTTTCGGGTGGCCCGCCGGTAGGCCGCGGCACCGTTGTTCCGGTCGACCGGGATATGGCCCATTGCACGCATCAGCGGGCCGGACAGCCGGTTGTCGAATGTCGACTGTTTGGCCATGAACCTGATCAGCCGGCCGCGTTCGGTGCCCGCCAGGCCGGCGAAGGTGAAGTCCAGATATCCGATGTGGTTGCAGGCGAGTACCGCCGGGCCGAAGCTCGGGACCTGGTGGCTGCCGCGGACGTCCAACCGCAGACCCAGTGCCCGGAACAGGATCCGGAAGGCGCGGATCACCCAGCGGTAGGTCCTATCCGGCATGTCCGCTCCCGACGTGGATTGGTGTCGCAGAGTCATTCGGAGCCGATAGACCTTTCGGTTCGTTGCCACTCACCCGGCAACTTCAATCACGCTGGCGGAGGCGGAGGCGGAGGCGGTGGCGGTGGCGGTGGCGGTGGCGCCGCCTCGATCCGCGCTGATGAAAAGGTTCTCATCCTCATGTCACCGTTCTCTCACGCTCGGGGGTCGATGATGCTGGGTATGCGTCGCGATCGGCACCGGAACCGGCACGGGCACGGGCATGCCCGATGCAGTGGACGCCTGTCGACGACCCGCCCCCGGCTCGGGGTCCGGTGCGGCGAAACCATGCACAGGCGGTCCGGGAGGTGATCGGGCTGCCACGATTGTCTGCCCGGACCCGGATCGTTGGCTGGTCGATCGCCCTGTTGATGTTGTCGCTTTGTGTCACTACGGCGGCTACACACGTGCTGCTGATCCGACGCAGCGACAAAGCCATCGACACCGAGCTCTCTCACGAGCTGGACGAGTTCACGTCGTTGCGGGTCCCCCCGGCAGCGCCGTCGCCCGTGGCAGCACATCTGTCCGAAGCCATCGATCGCGTCGTCTCCAGCAGCGACGTCCTGAAGTTCTCGCTGCTCGACGGGCGCCTCGTCGGCCACAGCAGGAATGCAGACGGCACGACCGTCCGGGATACGTCTGTTCTCGAAGGCGTGGCCCGAGCCGGCTTGCCGGCACGAGGAACCATCTCTCTCGACGGTCGGGCGATGCGCTACGTCGCGGTATCGGTCACCGTGCCCGGCGACCCGAGGGTGGGTACCTTCATCGCCACGATCCCGATCGCGCCGCAACGCGCCGACGTGTGGGCTGCCACCAGGTTGGAAATCGAGGTCGGAGCGGTGTCGCTGGCCTTGGCCTTCGTCCTCGCATGGCTTGCCGCAGGCCGGGTGATGCGCCCA
>JBBQFE010000037.1:0-12164 GCA_038321605.1 Mycobacteriales bacterium
CGCCCCGGCGCCGACCGTACGATTCGATGTCGATGCCGGTCGTCCCGGGCCACCTGGACGAGTACGTTCAGCCGGTCGGTTCGGCTCCCCTGTCGTCACCGCCGCCAACTGGCTTTCCGCCGCCCCCGCCGCCCTACCAGCCAGCCGCAGCCCGGCCGCCGCAGGGCCAGGACCCGCCGCAGGGCCAGTACCCGCCGCAGGGCCAGTACCCGCCCCAGCCGCCGCACTCGCAACCACCGCGTCGGCCGGCCTTCCGGGCGCAACTGCTGGTGGACGGCACGTCACAGGTCGCCACGCTCAAACCTGGCAGCAACATCATCGGTCGCGGCGCGGACGCCGATCTGCAACTGCTGGACAACGGGGTCTCCCGGCGGCATATCGACGTTCATGTCGCCGACGGTCGAGCGGTCGTCTATGACCTCGGCTCCACCAACGGAACGTCGGTGAATGGTCACGGCGTGCAGAGCCAGCAGTTGCAGCACGGAGATGTGATCCGGGTAGGTCACTCCCGGCTGGTCTATCAGCAGGACGGCTCATGACGTCACCGCTGGCCATCCAGCTGATGCGGTTCGCCTTCCTGGCGTTGTTGTGGCTCTTCGTGTACGGGCTGGTGCGGGTTATCCGCGCCGAGCTCCGGACGTCCGGGGCGCCGAGGGTGCCGATGTCCAGCAAGGCGCGGCGTTCCAGGCGACCGAACACCGGCGAGACCCGTGCGGTGAAAGGCGCCTTGTCCCAACTGGTCGTGGTCGAGGGAAGCCTGGCCGGTACCCGCGTCGCCCTCACCGGCAAGCCGATCTTCATCGGCCGCGCCAACGATTCGACCCTCGTCCTGACCGACGACTACTCGTCCACCAGGCACGCCCGGATCAGCGAGACCAACGGCACCTGGTACCTCGAAGACCTCGGTTCCACCAACGGAACCTACGTCGGGCAGTCCAAGGTCGATGGGCCGGTTCCGCTCGAGGCCGGCGTGGCGATCCGCATCGGCAAGACCGTGATGGAACTGCGGTGAACGGCCGCCGATGACGCTGACCCTCAAGTACGCGGTGCGTTCTGATCGCGGGCTGGTTCGCAACAACAACGAGGACTCGGTGTACGCCGGCCCGAGACTGCTGGCCGTGGCCGACGGTATGGGTGGCCACGCGGCAGGTGAGGTCGCCTCGAACATCGTCATCGGCACCCTCGAACCGCTTGACGAGGATCGCCCGATCGGTGACCTGATCACCGCGATGCGCGATGCGGTGGCCGACGCCAACTCAGCGCTGGCCGCCTCGGTCGACAACGACCCCGAGCTGGAAGGTATGGGCACCACGCTCACCGCCATCCGCTTCGCCGGCACGAGGATTGCCCTTGTCCACGTTGGTGATTCCCGCGCATATCTGGTGCGTGCCGGCCAGCTCAGTCAGATCACCCACGATGACACCTACGTGCAGTCGCTGGTGGATTCCGGCAAGTTGACGCTGGAGGAGGCGGCGAGCCATCCGCGCAAGTCCGTCATCCTTCGTGCGATGACGGGTGCTGATGTCGAGCCGGACATCTCGATTCGTGAGGCGCGCAAGGGCGACCGCTACCTGCTGTGCAGTGACGGACTGAGTGACGTGGTCAGTGCCAGCACCCTGCTCGAGACCCTGGCCGCCGGGACTCCGCATGGTTGCGCCGATCGCCTGATCGAACTCGCCCTGCGCGGCGGCGGCCCCGACAATGTGACCTGCATCGTCGCCGACGTCGTCGATGACTCCGAAGGCGACGACGTTCCGATCGTGGGGGGCGCGGTCGCGGCCCCAGGAACGGCGGTCGCGGCTCAACAGGACTCGCCGGCCTCCCGCGCTGCCCGCATCGGCCGGGAGGACGCACCGGTGACCCTGGTGCCGGTTGCGCGACGTGGCTGGCGGCGGATAGTGCTCACGCTGCTGGCCATTCTGGCGGTGGTGGCTGCCGGCGTGGCCGGCTACCACTGGACGCAGTCGCAGTACTTCGTCGGCAAGGACGGCAAGGAGGTCGCGCTGTTCCGCGGTATCAACGCCGAATTCGGACCGATCAGCCTCTATTCGGTTGAGGAGAACAGCAACCTCAGACTGGACGATCTGACGCCGGCGGCACGTGGTCAGGTCAGCAACGGCATCACCGCGCGCAGCCGCGCCGATGGCGAGCAGATTCTGGCGCGACTGGCTGAGGATCTGTTGCCCATCTGCCCCGCGGCCGGTTCCACACCGACTGCCAGTGTCACCCCGTCCGCATCGCCGACCGCACGGGCCACCGCGTCCAAGTCGGCTGCCACCACGTCGAAGCCGACCAAGTCCGTCCCCAGGACCACAGCAGCCAGGACGACAGCGGCCAAGACAACGGCAGCCAGGACCACCGCGCCGCCCGCGCTTTCGACGGTCGACGGCACGCCGTCGCCTACTCAGAGCCCCCAGTGCCGATGACCGCCTCGCATCGGCTACCGACCCGGCGCAATGTCGAGCTGGTCTACGTGTTCGTGGCCGCCTTCATCGTCGCCTGCGCCGAGGCGATCGTCGAGATCACCCGTGACAACTCGATGTCGAGTCACGTAGCCACCTATTCCCTGGTGGCGCTGGCCATCGGCCTCGGAGCCCATCTGGCCATCCGTCGAATCGCGCGGTATGCCGACCCGTTGATGGTGCCGTGTGCGGTGTTCCTGGTAGGCATGGGCCTGGTCATGATTCATCGGCTCGATCTGGGTTTGGCCCAGCAGGCAAAGGAAAACGGCACGACCTATACCGGTGTTGCCGCGGCCAGCCAGGTCGTCTGGGCCTTCCTCGGACTCGGTGTCTTTCTCGGTGTCCTCTTCGTGGTGCGTGATCACCGGGTGCTCGCCCGCTACGCGTACACCCTGGCCCTGATCGGACTCTTCCTGCTGCTGCTGCCCGCCGTGCTACCGGCGAGGTTCAGCGAGATCAACGGTGCGCGCATCTGGATCAGGGTCGCCGGATTCTCGATCCAGCCGGGGGAGATCTCCAAGATCTGCCTCACCGTGTTCGCGGCGTCCTACCTGGTGTCCAAGCGCGATGTCCTCGCGCTGGCCGGCCGGCGCGTGCTGGGCATCGACCTTCCCAGAGGCCGCGACTTCGGGCCCGTGCTGGTGGCCTGGTTGATCAGTATCGGGGTCCTCGTACGAAACCACGACCTGGGCACGTCTCTGATGTTCTTCGGCCTGTTCGTGGTGCTGCTGTACGTGGCAACCGAGCGGGTCAGCTGGGTGATCATCGGTGTGGTGCTGTTCGCAGGCGGCTGCTTCGTGGCCTATCACCTGTTCAGCAACGTGAAACAGCGGGTGGACGTCTGGCTGCATGTCTTCAACTACATGCAGAACGAGGGATACCAGATGAGCCAGTCTCTGTTCGGCCTCGGAACCGGAGGCATGTTCGGTGCCGGTCTCGGCGGTGGACGGCCCGAACTCGTGCCGGTTGCCAAGTCCGATTTCATCCTGTCCTCGTTCGGTGAAGAGCTCGGACTCTTCGGTCTGGTTGCACTGCTCGCCGTGTACGTCGTGTTCATCTCGCGGGGCTTCGCCACGGCGTTGGCGGTCAGGGACTCGTTCGGCAAGTTGCTGGTGACCGGGATCGCCTTCTCGTTCGGCCTCCAGCTGTTCGTGGTGGCCGGCGGCATCTCGCGCCTGTTGCCTGAGACTGGCCTTACCACGCCGTTCCTTTCCTACGGCGGCTCCTCGCTGATCGCCAATTTCGCGTTGTTGGCACTGCTCGTCCGGGTGTCCGACGCCGGCCGACGCCCGCCGACCACGCCGCCGTCGGCAGTCACCACCGAAAGTGGTCCGGTACCGGTTTCGCGAGGTGTGGCATGAACCGCCAGATCCGCCGGGTGACGATCTTCGTCGGCATCCTGATGCTCGCGGTGGTCGTGAACCTCAACTGGGTGCAGGTCATCCACGGTGCTGCCTACCGGGACAACGACGCCAACCAGCGGGTGCTGCTGGATGAGTACAAGCGCCAGCGCGGTCTGATCGAGCTGCAGACCGGCGGCACACCCATCGCTGAATCCGTGTCGACCAACGATGCTCTGCGCTATCTGCGCCGGTATGCCAACGGCCCGCTCTACGCGCCGATCACCGGATACAACTCACCGTTCTACGGTCAGTCCCAGATCGAGAGCAGCGAGGATTCGGTGTTGTCCGGCAACGACGATCGGCTGTTCGTCCAGCGGCTGGCGAACCTGCTCACCGGGCGCGACCCGCGGGGCGGCAACGTGCTGGTGACGATCAATGCGCAGGCACAGGCGGCTGCCTACGCCGCGATGGGAAACCGGCGCGGCGCGGTGGTCGCCCTGGATCCCTCGACCGGTGCGATCCTGGCAGCGGTGAGCACGCCATCCTTCGACCCGAACAAGTTGAGCTCGCACTCGGCTGATTCGCTGAAGAAGGCCTATGACGGCTACATCAACGACAAGAACGATCCGCTCGCCAACCGCGCGTTCACCGAGACCTACCCGCCGGGCTCGGTGTTCAAGGTGGTGGTTGCCGCCGCGGCCTTGAAGAACGGACGCACGCCGACGTCCAGGATTCCGGCGGTGAATGCGCTCACGTTGCCGGGCACCACCACTCAACTCCGCAACTTCGACGGGGAACAGTGCGCGGACGGCAAGACCGACACCCTTGACCACGCGCTGACGATCTCGTGCAACACGGCGTTCGCACAGCTGGGCATGGACCTGGGCGCAGACACGCTCCGCCAGGAGGCCGCGCTGTTCGGCATAGACGACAACGACTTCACGGTTCCGGTGCGGGTGGCCGGGTCCACCATCGGACCGGTGGCTGACAAGGCCTCGTTGTCGCAGTCGAGCATCGGGCAGCGTGACGTCCGGATCACCCCTCTGCAGGGCGCGATGATCGCCGCCGCGGTGGCGAACAACGGCGATCTGAAGACGCCCTACCTGGTGTCGGAGGAGCAGGGCCCGAACCTGGCAACGCTGAGCCACACCGACCCGATCAGCCTGCATCAGGTGATGACCGCCGACCAGGCAGCGGAGCTGAACAAGATGATGCAGGACGTCGTCAACAACGGCACCGGTACCGCCGCGCAGATTCCCGGCATCAAGGTCGCCGGCAAGACCGGCACCGCGGACAACGGCCCGCAGCGGGCGAACGGCAGCTATGTGAACCCGCCGCACGCCTGGTTCTCGGGTTTTGCTCCTGCCGACAACCCGAAGATCGCGGTCGCGGTCATCATCGAGAACGGTGGCGTTGCGGGTAACGAGACCACCGGTGGCCTGGCCGCGGCACCGGTCGCCAAGGCCGTCATGCAAGCCTATTTGACCTCGCTGGGGATCCGATGACGAGCCACCAGCAGGACCCAAGATCCCGGTACAGCCACGTGATAGTTAGCAGTGAGGGCGGTTCATGACGCAGCCACGTTTGGTGGGTGGACGGTACGAGCTAGGCGAGCTTCTCGGCTACGGCGGCATGGCCGAGGTGCACAAGGGGCTGGACGTCCGGCTCGGCCGTCCAGTCGCGGTGAAGGTGCTGCGCTCCGACCTTGCGCGTGACCCTTCCTTCCAGAACCGCTTTCGCCGCGAGGCACAGGCCGCGGCCGGTCTGAATCACCCGTCCATCGTTGCCGTTTACGACACCGGCGAGGACGGCGACCCCAGCGGTCAGGACGAGACCCCGTCGCCGTACATCGTGATGGAGTTCGTCGAGGGCCGGACGCTGCGGGAGGTGCTGAAGTCGGAGGGTCAGCTGCCGGCTCGGCGCGCCATGGAGATCACCGCCGAGATCTGCAACGCCCTGGACTTCTCGCATCGTTCGGGCATCGTGCACCGCGACGTCAAGCCGGGCAATGTGATGATCACCAGTGCCGGCGCGGTCAAGGTGATGGACTTCGGTATCGCGCGGGCGATGGCAGACAACGCCGCGACGGTGACGGCAACATCCGCGGTGATCGGAACCGCCCAATACCTGTCTCCGGAGCAGGCCCGCGGTGAGTCGGTGGATGCCCGTTCGGACGTCTACTCGACCGGCTGCCTGCTGTACGAGCTGCTGACCGGGCATCCACCGTTCACCGGGGATTCTCCGGTGGCGGTGGCGTACCAGCATGTGCGGGAGAACCCACGGGTGCCGTCGTCTGTCAACGCCTCGATCCCGAAGGCGCTGGACTCGATCGTGATGAAGGCGCTGGCGAAGAATCCGCTGAATCGGTACCAGACAGCCGGTGAGATGCGGGCAGACCTGCAGCGCGCCATCGCGGGCCAGGCGGTCGAGGCCGAGTCGGTGCTCACCGACGAGGAACGCACCCAGATGATCTCGCGGGCACCCGCTCCGGTGGCCAGAGCGGGGGTGCTTACCCCGGTCTACGACGAGGACGATGACCAGTCCGGCCATCGTGGCGCGCTGATCTGGACCGCGGTGGTGCTCGCCCTGCTACTGGTGGTCGGCGTCGCGGCGTTTGCCCTGCTGCGCAAAGACAACGGTCCGTCCAAGCCGACGCTGTACACCGTCGATTCCCTGGTCGGACTGACCCCGACGGCAGCGGAGAACAACATCCGCGCGGCCCACCTGAACGTCGATCCCACCCACGACAAGATCAGCGGGCCGTGTACGTCCGGCGCGCCCGGCGCGGTGACGGTCACGCCCGCCGTGGGTCAGGTGTGCACGCAGCAACCGGTCGCCAATTCTCAAGTGGCCGAGGGCACCACGGTGAGCTTCACCATCTACGGCGGCCCGGCCAACGTCTCGGTGCCCCAGGTGATCAATCTGCAGTTCGCAGACGCCCAGACCGCGCTGAACAAGGCGGGCTTCAAGGTGACCCGGACCGACATCGACTCGACCCAGCCTGCGGGCACCGTGCTGATGCAGGACCCGGTGCCGTTCGCAGACGTCGCGCCCGGTTCTACGGTGAAGCTCACGGTGTCCAACGGCAAGTCCAAGCTGCCCGATGTGCGGGGCATGACCTACGACGAGGCCAAGACCAAGCTGAACAACGCCGGCTGGATCAACGTCAAGCGAGGTCCGGATGCCACGGTGGTGGCGCCGTACAAGGTCGGTCAGGTGATGGCAGAGGACCCTGCGCAGGGCACCTCGGTCGATCCGACGAAGACCACGATCACCCTTACCGTCGCGATCGCAGCACCGCTGCCGAAGTGTTCCTCGACCAGTCCACCGGCGTCGAGTTCGTCTGCGTCCGGATCGTCCTCGGCCAGCGCCAGCGCCACGACCGCTTCCAGCAGCGCCGGTCCGACGGCAAGCCCGACCTGTACGCCCTGATCGACCTGCGCGTGATCGATCTGTGGGCCGGATCGGTCTGTAGGCGTGATCGACCTGCACGCTCGATCGATCGGCTCACCCCGGCCGATCAGCCAGCCAGCGGCAGGGTGATCTCGACCCGCAGGCCGGGATCGTTGTCGTGCAGCAACGCGGTGCCCCCGTGCGCGGTGATGATTTCGCGGACGATGGCGAGCCCGAGTCCGGTGCCGCCTTCGGCTCGCGAGCGTGCCGTGTCGAGCCGGTAGAAACGGTCGAAGACCCGCTCCCGCTTGCTGGCGGGCACGCCCGGACCATCGTCGGCCACGGTCAGGACGAGTTCAGCCGGCGCATCGGGTCCAGCAGCGTCCGCCCGCACGCCGGAGGGTCGGCGGACCGAGACGCCGATGACTACCTGCGTGCGGGCATAGCGCACCCCGTTGTCGACGAGATTGACGAGCACCCGGTGCAGGCCCTCGCGATCGCCGGTCACCGCGGCGGCGAGCGCTGCGGCCTCGGGTGGCGTGCAGCTCACGGTCACCCGCGCGTCGCGGTAGTCACCGATGATCGAATCTGCCAGTTCTGCCAGCGAAACCGGCACCCGGCTGCGCAGGCCACCCCGTTCGTCCGAGCGGGCGAGTACCAGCAGGTCGTCGATCAGATGCGCCAGCCGGTCCACGTCGATCAGCGCGTCACTGGTCAGCTCCCGGAGTTCCGCGGACTCGGCGAACCGGCCGGCCACCTCGAGCTGCAGGCGGAGCGAGGCGATCGGTGATCGCAGTTCGTGTGCAGCATCTCCGACGAAGCGGCGCTGTTTCGTGGTCGCGGCGTCGAGCCGGTCCAACATGTCGTTGAGGGTGGTGGCCAGCGAATGGATCTCGTCCTCGGCGCTCGGGACCGGCAGCCTCGAACGGGACAGTCCGGTCGCGCTCAGCTCGGCCGCGCCACGTTGCAGGGCTGCCACCGGGCGCAGGGTCAGACCGACGATCCACCAGGTCAGCGCTCCCATCACCAGCACCGCGACCGGCGCGCCGAACAGCAATGAGTGCTGCAGCAGCCGGGACGAGTCCAGCACCCGGCTGTAGTCGGTGGCCACGAGCACCGTGCGCTGCCCGCTCGGCAGATCTGCCTTGACCCCGATCACCCGCAGCGGCCGATCCGACGCAGCGCGGGCGCCGTCGACGTTCAAGGGCGTGCCGGTACGGGCCCTGACCAACTCCTCCGGGCGCAGCAGGGAGACAACCGTGTCCGCTCCCGGCGACGCCGCCACCACCCGGTTGTTGCCGTCGACGACCTGCACGGTGGATACCCCGCCGCTGCCCGCCAGCAACTGCGCCGGCAACTTGTTCTGTTGGACCAGGGCAGCGACCTCGGTCCCGGTACGTTCGGCGGACGAGTCCAGGGTGCTCAGCAGCGAGCGTCCGATCGTGACCAGCAGGGCCAGCGCGGCGATCACCAGCATGCCGGTGAACAGGCCGGTCGCGACCACCGTGATCCGGGCCCGCAGCGAGCGGCGGCGCCACCAGCCAACCGGCGTGGCCCGGTCAGCCACCGTCGGTGGCCAGCCGGTATCCGGCACCCCGGACGGTCTGTACGGCGTGCCGCTGGAAGGGCAGATCGATCTTGCGCCGCAGGTAGCCCACGTACACCTCGATCACGTTGGCGTCTCCCTCGTAATGGGCGTCCCACACATGGTGCAGGATGTCGGCCTTGCTCACCGCGTCGCCGGCGCGGCGCATCAGGTACTCCAGCAGCGAGAACTCCCGCGGGGTCAGCTCGATCTCGACCTCACCGCGGTGCACGGCGCGCGCCGCCGGGTCCAACGTCAGGTCACCGCAGCTCAGGATCGCCGGCCGCGGCCGCACACCGCGACGGAGCACCGCGCGCAGTCGGGCCAGCAGCACCACGAACGAGAACGGCTTCACCAGGTAGTCATCGGCCCCGAGGTCGAGGGCGTCCGCCTCGTCGTACTCGCCGTCCTTGGCTGAGAGCACCAGTACCGGCACCCAGTTCTGTTCGGCCCGCAGCGCCTCGATGATCCGATAGCCGGACAGGCCGGGCAGCATGATGTCGCACACGATCGCGTCGTAGTTGTTCTCCCGCGCCAGATGCAGGCCGTCCGGTCCGTTGAGCGCGACCTCGACCGTGAACCCCTCAGCGACCAGGCCTCGTTGCAGGGCGGTCGCCATCCGCGCTTCGTCCTCGACGATCAACAGGCGCATGGCGTTCGTCCTCTGCGGCGTACCGGCGCGGTAGGTGCCCGGTGGGCGGACTTCGACCTAAGCATGCCGTGATCTTCAGGGTATGGCTCAGCATTGGCTCAGCGCCGCTCAGGGTGCACACAGCGCCCGCTGGCCATGCTGGAGGGCATGAGTGGTCATAACCCCTCCGTGCCGTCCCCGGAGCCCTCCGATCACGACAGCGTGTCGAGCCGTCCCGTTCGTTCGTATTCCCGCCGGCGCGCACTGCGCTGGCTGGTTCCTGCAGGGGCGGCCGGGGTGGTCGCAGTCCTGGCCAGCGGCGTGCTGTCGGCGAATGCGAATCCCAACCTCGCACCCCAGACCGCCACCCAGCTGCTGGCCTCGCTCGCCACAGCCGAGCCGCCCGGTTTCTCCGGCACCGTGGTGGAGAAGTCCTCGCTGGGTCTGCCGGAGCTGCCCTCCATTGCAGGTTCCAACTCCTCGTCGGGGATGCTGGCACTCGTCAGCGGTTCGCACACAGCGCGGGTCTGGTACGGCGGCGAGACCAAGCAGCGGATCGCGCTGCTGGATTCTCTCGGTGAGCAGGACGTGTTCCGCAACGGCCGTGACCTCTGGCAGTGGGACTCGAACACCAAGACCGCGACGCACACCGTGCTTCCCGCCATCGCCACGAGACCCAGCCCCACCCAGCTGCCCAGTCTCACTCCTGCCGACGCCGCTGCCCGGGCGCTGGCCCTGATCGATCCGACCACCCAGGTCAGCACCGACCGCACCGAGATGGTTGCCGGCCGTGCCGCCTACACGCTCGTGCTGTCTCCCAAGGATGCCCGCACCACGATCGGCTCGGTACGGATCAGCCTGGACGGCCAGACCAAACTGCCGTTGAGCGTGCAGGTCATTGCGCGGGGAGCCGACCACGCGGCGATCGACGTCTCGTTCACCCAGGTCAGCTTCGAGCAGCCCGACGATGACTACTTCACCTTCAAACCGGCTGCCGGGGTAACGGTGAAGCCCGCCGCACCCAGCTCGCCGCGTAGTGACGCCCGGCCCGAGACGGGCACGTCAGTAAGCACCATCGGCAAGGGCTGGACGACGGTGGCGAAACTGACCGGCGTACCCGCCCTCTCGTCACTGGCCAAGGACAGCGGCCAACTCAGCCCGCTGTTGGCATCTCTGCCCGCGGTGTCCGGCAGCTGGGGCAAGGGCCACCTGTTCACCTCGGCATTGGTCACCGGCCTGATCACCGACGACGGCCGCGCCTATGTGGGCCTGGTTGCCCCCGACGTGCTGTATCAGGCCGCTGCCCGCAAGTGATTGCGCGTCGATGACACTTTCTGTCCCGGCCAGCGGGGTCCGATCGGCGCTACAGCCGTCGGTCGGCCCGCTGGTCATCGAAACCCATGGATTGCGAAAGAGGTTTCGGGGCGGCCAGATGGCGGTGGACGGGATCGACCTGGTGGTCCCCGCAGGTGCTGTGTACGGGTTTCTCGGGCCGAACGGCTCGGGAAAGACCACCACCATCCGGATGCTGCTCGGATTGGTGTTCGCCACCGAGGGCAGTATCTCGCTGTTGGGGAGGCAGATTCCCGCGCAGGCGGCCAGGGCGTTGCCGCTGGTGGGCTCGTTGGTCGAGGGACCGGCGTTCCACCCGTACCTGTCCGGCCGGGCGAACCTGGCTCGGCTCGATGCGGCCGACCTGACGGCCACCCGCCGGGACAGTAGGCGGCGGATCGACCTGGCGCTGGATCGGGTCGGCCTGATGGCTGCGGCGGGCAAACGCTATCGCAACTACTCCCTCGGCATGCGCCAGCGGCTCGGGATCGCCGCAGCACTCCTGCAGCCCCGGCAGTTGTTGATCCTGGACGAACCGACCAACGGTCTCGATCCGCAGGGCACCCGCGAGGTACGACACCTGGTGTCGGAGCTGGCGCACGACGGCACCACGGTGTTCGTGTCCTCGCACCTGCTGAGCGAGGTGGCTCAGGTCTGCTCGCACGTGGGTGTGATGCGTACCGGCGCGCTGGTATGGCAGGGGTCCATGACCGAGCTGGCCGATCAGCAGCTGGCACGGGTCAGCGTCGAAACCGTTGACTCCACGGCGGCAAAGGGCGTGCTGGCAGACCTCGGCCTGGCCGACATCATCGAGTCGCCGGGCGTTGCTTCGGCGATCCTGGGAAACCGGCCACCTGAACAGGTGGTCGCTGCGCTCGTTGCCGCCGGTGTGGGCGTGCGTGGTTTCGCGGTCGCCAAGCCCGACCTCGAGGACATCTTCGTGACCTTGACCGGGGCGGGTTTCGATGTCAGCGGCTGAGGCGCGCGTCCGACCGTCCGGCCTTGCGCTGTTGGGTGGCAGGCTGCTGGTGAGTGAGATCCTGATGGTGCTGCGGCGGCGGCGAAACCAGTTGATGCTGGTGGCATTGGCCCTCATCCCGATCATCATCGGCATCGCGGTCAAGGCGACGACCCACGGGGGCAGCAGCGCCGACGGGTTGATCGGCAACATCACCGACAACGGAATCTTCGTCTCGTTCACGGCGCTGGTCGTGGTGATTCCGATCTTTCTGCCGATGGCGGTGGCCGTGGTGGTCGGTGAAACCATCGCCGGTGAGGCCGGAGCCGGAACCCTGCGCTACCTGCTGACCGTGCCGGTGGGGCGTACCCGGTTGCTGGCGGTGAAGTTTCTGGCCGTCGCGTCGTGGTGCGCGCTGATCGCAGCGACCGTGGCGGTGGCCGGTCTTGCGATCGGGTTC
>JBBQFE010000038.1:0-11988 GCA_038321605.1 Mycobacteriales bacterium
GCTACGCACCTTTCTGGCACTACGCAGGGCTCGGGCGTTACGGCGAGCAGCTCCGGGACCTGTACACACTGTTCCCACGCGAGCACGTGCTGGTGCTGCGCTACCGGCAGCTGGCCGAGGAGCCCGACCGGACCCTCGCCCTCGTCTCGCAGTTCCTGGGCATCGGGCTGCACGCTGCCGTCCGGCCGAGCCCGCGCAACGTCCATCCGCACGTCCGGCCCGGCCTGCGGTCGGCTGCGCTCGGAAAGACCATTCGGCTCGGCGCCAGGCTGGGTGCCTACGCACCGCCGCAGGCGTGGCGGGCCGTCGAGGCTCCGCTGCGAAAGGCCCTGCACGCAGGCGGTGGGCCACGCCCGCACCTGAGCGTCGAGCACCGCCGGTACGCCCTGAGCCGTTTCGCTGAGGACATCGCCCTGCTCGGCGAGGTGACCGGCCAGTCCTACGGCGACTGGCTGGCAGATGTCGGTCGGGGCGAATTCAGTCGGCGATGGAAGAACTGATCAGCTGGGTGCGGATCTCGTTGGCTCCGGTCTCGTTGGCGGCCTCGAAGTAGATCCTGGCAGTGCCGGCTGGGAGTTGCACCGCACTGGCGTACCGCAGGGTGTGCCTGGAATGGTCCGACTGGGCCACCGGCGCGTCGCCCACGACCGCGAGAACGGAACCCAGCGACTTCCCGGTCGCGAGCCCGGTCCGCTCGTACCAGTTCTCCCCGGCATCTGCTCGCCCGTCGTAGTAGACCTGCACGGCACCGTCGGGCTGCTGCAGCACGGTAGCGACCCTGCGTCCACGTCGGTCCCAGCCGGCAGCGCCGGGCTCCAGCACGGTCTCACCCCAGGTCCACTGCAGGCCGTCGGCGCTGGAGGCGTACCGGGTGGTCATCCGATCCTCCTCGCCAGGCTCGGTCAACGGGTGGCAGCAGATCCAGGCATGCCAGCCACCGTCGGCGTCGATGAGCACCACCGGATCCTTGACCGCTGTGTCGGCGTCACCGGGCCAGACGACCGTCCGGGTGCCCGTCGCCAGCTCTGCCGGGTCGTCGGCGTCCAGACAGTCGATCCGCCAGTGCTTGGAACCCGGCGTGGAAAGGCTCACGAACAGCCGCCAGCCACCGTCGGGCCGGCGAACCAGGGCGGGCCGCTCCAGCGAGGCGGTGTCCAGCACGTCCTTGTCGACCGAACACAGCGTCTCGAAGGTCACGCCGTTGGTCGAGCGGGCCACCACATTGGCGTAGCCGCGCCCGGAATCCACCGGACGGCGCAGTCGGTAGGCGAGGTAGAACACTCCGTCGTGCCACCAGGCGCTGGGACCGCCGGCCCAGTACCCGTCACCGGACCCGGGGGCGGCGATGACCAGTTCGCTGGCGGCGATGTCCAGTCCGGACGCGACGCGCGCGCTCATGGTCGTACCAGCGGCGCGAGCACACTGGCCGCCCGCTCCACACCCGCATCGGAGACATCCAGATGCGTGACCAGTCTGAGGAACGTCGGTCCGAGCGCTGACACCAGAACTCCCTGCTCTCTTGCACTAGCGGCCACCGCTGCGGCGTCCGCGACCTGTAACACCACGATGTTCGTCTCAGTCCTGCCGTCATCCACGCCCAGCTGCCCGGCGAGCCAGGCGGCCCGCCGGTGATCCTCGGCCAGCCGCTCGATGTTGTGCTGCAGGGCATACAGGCCGGCGGCCGCCAGGATCCCCACCTGCCGCATGCCGGCGCCGTAGCGCTTGCGCCAGATCCGAGCCTCAGCGATCCGGTCCGCGTCCGAGACCAGCACCGACCCGATCGGGGCACCGAGGCCCTTGGAAAGGCAGACCGAGACCGTGTCGAAGCCGGCAGCGAGTTCGACGAACGAATGCCCCGATGCCACCTGGGCATTCCACAGCCGGGCGCCGTCGAGATGAAGTCCGAGGCCGGCTGACCGGCCGATGTCCTGGACCGCCCGGACGGCCGACAACGGCTGGACGGTGCCGCCGCCGAAGTTGTGGGTGTTCTCCACGGCGATCGCAGCCGTGGACACCAGGTACGGCCCGGCATTCGGCGTGATCACCTCGGCCACGGCGGCGGGATCGAGCAGCCCGCGGTCCGCGCGCCAGGTCCGGCTGGTGATACCGGAGAAGACCGCCGCCGCGCCGAGTTCTGCCCGGACCACGTGCGCGGCCTGGTCACACACCAGCTCCTGACCGGGTTTCACCAGCAATCGCAGCCCCAACTGGTTGGACAGCGACCCCGAAGGGACGAACAATCCAGCCGGGTGACCCAGCAACCTGGCGACTGTTGCCTCGAGCTCGTTGACCGTCGGGTCGTCGCCGTCGACGTCATCGCCGACCGGGGCTTCGAACATGGCCTGCCGCATCGCGGTCGAGGGTCGGGTGACGGTATCGCTGCGCAGATCGACACGATCCGCCGTGCTGGCTGCCAACTACTCGTCACCCATCAGCAGCTCGCGGTTCCGGCGGTCGGCCACCAGTCGCTCGGCGACCCGGAAGGCCAGTTCGAGGGACTGCTCGATGTTCAGCCGCGGGTCGCACGCCGTCTCGTAGCGCCGGCCGAGGTCTGCGGCGGTGAGATCTGCGGTGCCACCGATGCATTCGGTCACGTCGTCGCCGGTCAACTCGACGTGCAGGCCACCGGGATGGGTTCCCAGATCTGCATGCACGTCGAAGAATCCATCGACCTCGTCGATGATCCTGTCCAGGTGACGGGTCTTGATGCCGTCGGCGGTCTCCTCGGTGTTGCCGTGCATGGGATCGCACTGCCAGACGACCAGGTGGCCGGTGGCCTGCACCCGCTCGATGATCGGCGGCAGCGCGTCACGAACCTTGGAGTTGCTCATCCGGCTGATCAACGTCAGCCGCCCGGGGATACCGTGCGGGTCCAGGCGCTCGACCAGCTCGGCCGCGAACTGGGGCGTCGTGGTGGGACCCAACTTCACCCCGATCGGGTTGGCGATGCGGGACACGAAGTCCAGATGTGCCCCGTCCATCTGCCGGGTCCGCTCGCCGACCCAGACGAAGTGCGATGACAGGTCATAGGCCGTCCCGCCCTCCACCCGGGTGAGCGCCCGCTCGTACTCGAGGATCAGGGCCTCGTGGCTCGCATAGAACTCGACACCCTCCAGCGCGGCATCGTGCACACCACAGGCGCGCATGAACCGGACCGCACGATCGATCTCTGCGGCGAGCTGCTCGTAGCGACTACCCGTCTCGGTATTGCGCGCGAACGCCGTGTTCCAGGCGTGCACCTTCTCCAGCGCGGCGAGGCCGCCGCCGGCGTAGGCACGCAACAGGTTCAGCGTGGACGCGGCAGTGGAGTAGGCCCGCAGGATCCGGCGCGGGTCGGGGGTCCGGGCCGCCACGTCGCCGTGCAGCTCGTTCACCATGTCGCCGCGGTAGGACGGCAACCCGAAGGCGTCCAGATCTGTCGAGCGCGGTTTCGCGTACTGGCCGGCCATCCTGCCCAGCTTCACCACCGGCATCGAGGCGCCGTAGGTCAGCACCACCGACATCTGCAGCAGGATCCGGACCTTGCCCGCGATGTCGGCCTGCGATGAGGTTGCGAACGTCTCGGCGCAGTCACCGCCCTGCAGCAGGAACGCCTCCCCCCTGGCCACCTGAGCCAACCGGGAGGTGAGGGCGTCCACCTCCGAGGCCACCACCAACGGCGGCAACTGGGCGAGGGTGTCCGCGACCTCGCGCAGCACATCGGCGTCCGGCCAGTTCGGTTGCTGTGCCGCGGGCAGGGCTCGCCAGGCGTCGAGCTGAAGCGGATCGTTGGCGAAGGCTGCCTGTTCGGCCCGGCCGGAATTCGCGTCGGGGGCCGGGTTGATGGTCGCGGTCACGTGATAAGGGTAGGCATCCTGGCAAACCGGTCCCGCATCAGGTAGCTCCGGCAGCGGCATTCGCAGCTCACCGGAGGATCAGCCGAAGAAGACCTCTGCCTCGGCGTACAACTCCGCTGGCACGGTCTTCAGCTTCGTGGTCGCGTCTGCCAGCGGGACCCGCACGATGTCGGTGCCCTGCAGCGCGACCATCTTGCCCCAATCCTCAGCCTTGACCGCATCGATCGCGTGCAGGCCGAACCTCGTTGCCAGCACCCGGTCGAACGCGGTCGGGGTACCGCCGCGCTGGATGTGTCCCAGCACGGTGGTACGCGCCTCCTTGCCGGTGCGTTCCTCGATCTCGCCGGCCAACCATTCGCCGATGCCGCCGAGCCGGGCGTGACCGAAGGCATCGACGCCCTTCTGCAGCGTCGACATCTCACCCTCCTCGGGCTGTGCACCCTCGGCCACCACGATGATCGGTGCGTACTGGGACTGGAATCTGCTTTCCACGTAGGCGCAAACTCGCTCGATGGAGAACCGCTGCTCCGGGATCAGAATGACGTTCGCGCCGCCGGCGATGCCCGAGTGCAGTGCGATCCAGCCGGCATGACGACCCATCACCTCGACGATCAGCGCCCGGTGGTGAGACTCGGCGGTGGTGTGCAGCCGGTCGATCGCCTCCATCGCGATGTTGAGGGCCGTATCGAAACCGAACGTGTAATCAGTGGCGTTCAGGTCGTTGTCGATGGTCTTCGGAACACCCACGACATTGACCCCGAGCTCGTCGAGCTGAGTTGCCACGCCGAGGGTGTCCTCGCCACCGATGGCGATCAGCGCATCGACCCCGAGGGTGTAGAGGTTCTCGCGGATCTGGTCGACCCCACCGTCGATCTTGAACGGGTTGGTGCGCGATGAACCGAGAATGGTCCCGCCGCGGGGCAGGATGCCACGAACCTGGGCGATCCCCAGCTCCATGGTGAGACCTTCCAGCGGCCCCTTCCAGCCGTCGCGAAAGCCGACGAACTCGTAGCCGTACACGCCGACACCCTTACGGACGACAGCTCGGATCACCGCGTTGAGGCCGGGGCAGTCGCCACCACCGGTCAGGACACCGACACGCATCTGCGGTTGCCTCCATGACTGCTCGTACGAGGGACGGGACGTTTCCCGACATCACTGGACGCGGCAGAGCCTAGCCGCTGATCAGGCGCTAGTGGGTCAAGGCGGCGATGGTGTTCCAGCGCGCCAGGTTGTGCCGAGCGTCAGCCAGCGCGTCGTGGGCATCGTCGCCCGCTACCGGCAGGGCCGGTGAGCCGGCCGCCTCCCAGAGTTGTCTCAGCTCGTGGGTGAACCGTGGAATCTGGCGCGGCAGCGCGCGCATGTCACCCCACAGCTGCGCGAGCACCACGTGGTCATAGCTGGCCATCCACGCCCACAGCTCGATGGGCTCTCCGGGTTCGAGCAGGTAGCTGAGTAGATCGTCACGGATTCTCGCGCGGGACCGCCACGCCGGATCAGCCGGCGAGGGCAGCTGGTTGAGCACGTGCTTGCGGACCCAGTCGATCGCCCGCGACTCGTCGAACTCCGTCGACACCGCGTAGAACTCACGGCCGTTCTCGTCGACGACGCCGATGGACACCAGAACGATCGTGGTTCCGTCCTCGATGAACTCGCAGTCGTAGAAGTAGCGCACGGGGCAGGACGCCTCAGCCCGCTCGCTCGACCGGCAGCCGGTCCGCCGTGGTGGGTCCTACCGCGTCGGCGTGGCCGATGCCCCGGCGGGCCCCGAACCCGAGGTCCGCTCCGGTCGACACCTTCACCTTCGCCGCGTAGGTGTCGACGTACTCCTGGCCGGAAAGCTGCATCAACTCGTACATGATCTCGTCCGTCATCGACCGCTCGACGAATCGGTCACCGGCCATACCCTCATAGCGCGAGAAGTCCAGGGCCTTGCCGAACCGAATCCCGGGCCGCGGGCGCAGGTGCGGGATCTTTCGCCCGGTGGGCTGGATGATCTCGGTATTGATCATGGCAACCGGGATGACCGGCACGCCAGCCTCCAGAGCCATTCGGGCGACGCCGGTCTTGCCCTTGTACAACCTGCCGTCCGGGGATCGGGTGCCTTCGGGGTAGATCCCCAGCAGTCCGCCGGCGGTGAGGATCCGGACGCCCGCTGTCAGTGCACCGGCGGCGGCGTCCTTGTCGTTGCGATCGACCGGTACCTGTCCGATACCGGAGAAGAACAACCTGGACAGCGCACCCTTGACCCCGGGCGTGGTGAAGTACTCCGCCTTGGCCAGGAAGGTCACCCGGCGACGTACCGCGAGCGGCATGAACAAGGAGTCGCAGAAGGACAGGTGATTGCTGGCGATGATGGCGCCCCCGTGCTCGGGGAGGTTCTCGAGTCCTTCGACCCAGGGTCGCCAGATGGACTTCAGCCATGGCCCTAGACCGACGAACTTCAGGAACCAGTACAGCACCGCGGCGGTCCTCCAGGTTCTCCTCGGCCCATCCAGTGATGGGTCCGGTCGTCTGACCTTAGTCGCGCCACGGCACCCCGGACAATCCAGACGCCGCGGGACGGTGGTGGGAATTCTTGCAAGCACCGTGACCCGATTGCTCCCCGCCGGTAGCTAAGCCAGGCCTGGGACGGCATGATTGGCAGATCGTGGCCCGCTGAGCTCGACCGAGCGCAGCCCGGGACTCCCAACGACAGCTCTGAAGGAGAACGCAGTGCCGATCCTGCCTGGCGCGGAGCCGTACGCCCATGACGGGACGGGCGAGGCGGGTCGTATCGGCGTGGTCGTCAGCCACGGGTTCACCGGCAGCCCACAGAGCATGCGGCCCTGGGCCGAACATCTGGCAGCGGCGGGCTACTCGGTGCGGCTGCCACGGCTGCCAGGTCACGGCACCCGCTGGCAGGACCTGAACGACACCCGCTGGCCGGACTGGTACGCCGAGATCCGCCGGTCCTACGACGAGCTGACCGGGCAGTGCGACGTGATTTTCGCCTGCGGCCTGTCCATGGGCGGCACGCTGGTCACCAAGCTCGCCGAGGACGTCGGCGACGCCCTGGCCGGTCTGGTGCTGGTCAACGCCGCCTTCGGCACGATGCGCAAGGACGCTGGCCTCGCCCGCTACATCAGCTGGGCAGTCCCGTCACGCCCGGGCATCGCCAGCGACATCAAGAAGCCGGGGATCACCGAACTGGGCTATGACAAGACACCCCTGAAGGCCTTCGTGTCCCTGCAGGACCTGTGGAAGGTCGTCGTGCCGGACCTGCCGAAGGTGACCGCGCCGGTGCTCTACTTCCACTCCACCGAGGACCACGTCGTGGACGAGCTCTCGGCGAAGTTGCTGCACGGTGGCGCCACCTCGACCACCGTGACCGAAGTGCCGCTGACCGACAGCTATCACGTGGCCACCATGGACAACGATGCGGCAACGATCTTCGCGGGCAGCGTCGACTTCATCAACGACCACGCCGCTGCCGGCGCGGGGCACTGAGCACCCGTCATGACCGGATCAGTCCCTGCGCACCGCGGCCGCCGCGACAACGGCCTGGACTCCGAGACCTTCGCCCCGGTGGCGGACGTGGATCCCAGGCTGGCAGATCACCTGCTCGACGTGCTCGGCCTTCGCGAAGTGCCCGCCTACGTCGAGCCCGCTCCGGCGACCAGTCCGGCGCTGGCTGACCGGTTGTTCGTCGCGGCCGATCAGACCGGGGCGGCCCGCGACGTGCTGGCTGCGGTTGCCGCCGAACTCGGCATCGAGGTGGCGCACCACGGTCACCGACCCGAGGACGGCCTGGTCGATCAGCAGCGCCCGGACCCGCTTCGCGGAATCGACACCGACGCGGAGTTCGAAGCCATCGTCGCCGGTCTGGGTGAGCTGAATCGACCGTTGTTCGAGTTCACCGTTTCTCCGGCAGCGCACGCCACCGGCGACACCGACCGGCGCCTCCCCGCCGACCATTTCGTACCGCCTACCCCGCCGCCGCTGACCCGGCCGGCGGCACCGACCGTACTTGCGGTCCTGGTCGTGCTGCTCGGTGTCGTACTGCTGGCGTTCGGTGGCCTGCTCGGGCTCCCCCGGGACTTTCCGCTACCCGGAGGCGTGGTGCTGATCCTGTTCGGCACGGTGCTGCTGATCCTGCGGCTGCGGCCCGAGCCGCGTGACGATTCCGACGACGACGGTGCTGTCGTGTGATCGAGCGTTGTCGCTGATCGCACGGCGCCGCTGATAACTCAGCGTCATTGAATATTTCGCTCAACGTCCACTTGATGGTGATGGACCGGACACCTGCCGAGCGCACCGTGGTACTCGGAGGTGGCGGACATGATGACTGCCGAAGAGACCGTGTTCATCCTGTGGTGTCGGCTGACCGGCAACGAGCCGATCGATTTCGGCGACGATGAGCGCGAATCGTTCCTCGGAAGGCCCCAGGTCCTCGAGCTGGCGCAGACGCCGTACGCGGTACTGCTCGACGCCGGCATCACCGCTGCCCGGCGAGGCTCGCTGCCGTTGGAGCGCTGGCTCGGTGCGGTGCGGACCGTGCGCCCGGTGGGTGCCTGAGGATTCACCGCACACCCGGCGGTCCGTCAGAGCCGGCGGGTCGGGCACTCCGGCTGGTGGGGCCGGATCCCCGTTAGGCTGGCGCGATCATGGATGCCCCGTCAGCGACTGCAGACGCCGGCCGGGCCGAATCGATCTGCTCGGCCCTGCGCGCCGTGCCACCTGCGTGTGGAGCGGTCCGGGTGCTGGCCATCGACGGTGGTGCCGGTGCCGGCAAGTCGACGCTGGCACTCGCGGTGGCTGCCACGCTCACCGATCCGCTCACGGCGACGGTGCACACCGATGACCTGCTCGACGGCTGGCAGGACCAGTTCACGTTCTGGCCCCGGCTACGAGCTCAAGTACTGCAACCGCTGGCTTCCGGATTGGCGGCCCGCTACCGACGCTACGACTGGGACCGCGGCGCCTTCGGGGGCTGGACGGAGGTCGGGGTACCGCGGTACCTGATCGTCGAGGGTGTGTCAGCGATTGAGGCCTGCGGACAGTTCGCCAGTCTGGGGGTGCTGCTGCTGATCGAGCGGACGATCCGGGAACGCCGCTGGCGTGAGCGGGACGGCGAGATCGGACCGGCCGGCGTCCGGTGGCTCGACGCGGAGGACGAGTACTTTGCTCCGTCTGCCAAAGCTAATTCTCGACTGACCTGAGGGCCGTACGGTTTCCGACGTGACTTTGAACCGCCGCGCAGAATCCTCTCAGTAACGGCGCCGGGCCAGGTCAGCAGCGCCGACCAGTCCCGCTTCGGGGCCGAGCTCGGCGAGCCGGATATCGGCCGCCGGCCTGAACCCGCGACCCGTCAGCGATTCCGCGAACGTCTGGCGGGCAGGTGCCAACAGCAGCTCGCCCGCCTCGGAGACGCCCCCGCCGATCACGAACACGGTCGGGTCGATCACCGCGGCCAGGTTCGCCAGTCCCTTCCCCAACCACCTGCCCATCGCCGTGTAGATCTCGATCGCCGCTGGATCGCCTTCGCGCGCAGCCTGGGTGACGAGCGGCCCGGTTAGCGCATCTACGTCGTCACCGGCCAGGCGCATCAGTGCATGCGCAGCCACCGGTGAGATGTCGGCGAGCTCGCGGGCGTCGCGCGCCAGGGCGGTGCCGGAGGCGTACATCTCCCAGCAGCCGCGGTTGCCGCAGGCGCACCGGCGCCCCTCGGGCACCACCGTCATGTGGCCGTATTCGCAGCCGACCCCGTAGGCACCTCGGTACAAGATGCCCGCCACCACCAGGCCGCCGCCGATCCCGGTTCCCAGCGTCACCATCACCGCCACCGGACAGTCCCGGGCCGCACCGAACCGGTACTCCGCCCAGGCCGCGGCGTTCGCGTCGTTCTCCACCACGACCGGAACTCCGATGGCTTCGGCCAGCGCATCGCGGAGCGGTTCGTTGCGCCAGGCAAGGTGCGGCGAGAAGAGCACCGTGGCGCGATCGTTGGCGATCCAGCCCGCCGCCCCGATGCCCACCGCCGCTACCTGGTGCCGGCTGCTGAGTTCGCGCACCGCGTCGGCGATGACGGCCTCGGTCTCGGCGACATCAGAGCCGGGCGTCAGGCGTCGGGTGGTATCGATGACCACGCCCGCGTCGTCGACCACGCCGGCCAGCACCTTGGTACCGCCGATGTCGACCCCGATGGCCAATGGCATTGCTCAAGCACCGCCGTCGCTGCCACCGAGGTCGCCGTCCAGGTCGATCCGGTGGATCCGGGACCGCGCCGGCTCGGCGTCGCCGGGCTGCGGAGCGACCCCGGCCGCGTCGGCGACCGCTCGCACCAGGCCCGTCAGCGCCGACTGGACCTCGGTCAGCTTCTCGACCAGTTCGCCATGCTCGCCGCGCAAGGTGCGGATCAGCTGGCACAGCGGACACCAGGCGCATTCCGGCGCACCAGCCGACAGCTGGTGGCTGCCCGAGTCGCCGACGGTGCGCTGAAACCACTGCTGGGCAGCGGCCAGCAACTTCGCAGCCTCGTCCCCGAGCGGTCCGGGTTCGGCCGGGTGGGGTGTGCTCATGCCGGTTCGCCCATCAGTTGCGCCAGTACTCGGGATCGGGGCTGAACCTCAGCTCGAGCACGCCGGGACTCACTGAACCACTCGTCACCAGGCAGCGACGCAGCACACTCGGCAGCATCAGCACGCGCCGATGACCGGCAACGGTGACCACCAGTTCCTCGCCGCTCCGGGTCGCCGTCACCTCGCCGCGGACTGCCAACGGCAGGCTCATCGTGAGCAGGAAGCGCGGTTGGCCGGTCTCAGGATCACTGTCGTCAGCGGTCACTGTCAGCAGCGGTTGGTCGGCTGCGGCGGCCACCGGGTCGGTGCCGGGCAAGTCGCCGTACAGGTCGACGGCAACCTCCCGCAGACCGGACGCTCCGATCGGCTCCGCGACCCGGTACGCCACCCGGCGGACCGGCAGTCCCCCGAACGAGTCATCGATCGCTGCCAACTGCACCGCCTGCGCCTGCACCCAGGATTGCTGCCAGGCCGACATCGGTTGCTCGGCGTCACTATCCGGAAAGACCCGGTTGGCGATTACCTCATCCACCCGGTAGCCGTAGAGCGCCAGCGCGGTGAACGTGCGGCGCGCCTCCGCGGCCACCACCGCCTCGGGAGTGAGAACCAGCCGTACCGAGGTGATCACCGGATCGGCCAGCAGCTCGCGGACGGCGGCCAGCTCGTCGGCGAGGCGCACGATCGCCTCGAAGGCCTGCTCCGGCGGGATCGCGCCACCTCGCCCGAGCAGCGCGGCCAGTGGTCGCATGCCACGGGCGAGCGTGCGGTGCACCGGAAAGATGCGCTGCAGGTACCAGCCCAGGGCCTCCGGCAGCGCCAACAACCGCAATGTCTCCGCGGTGGGGGCGCAGTCCACGACGAGGGCGTCCCAGCGCCCACCAACCGCGAACTGTTGCACTGCCAGTAACGCCAGCACCTCATCGACACCCGGCAGGACCGTGAGTTCCTCCGCCGTAATCGGGTCCAGGCCACTCTTGGCGAGCAGCTCGACAAGGTAGGACTGCAGGTCGTGCCAGGCATGCTCGAACCGACGCTGGGTGTCGATCTGCACCGCGTACAGCCCGGGCGCCACCTCGGCCGGCTCGTCGGACAGGTCGACGGCCAGCGCGTCGGACACCGAATGCGCCGCGTCTGTCGAGATGAGCAGCGTCTTCAGCCCGCGGTCAGCCAGTCGCAGCGCGGTGGCAGCCGCAGTGGTCGTCTTGCCTACGCCACCCTTGCCAGTGAACAGAACAATGCGCATGGACCGGCTACGCGCTCTCGACGCGCTTCTTGAGCTCCTTCAACGCGGTGTCCATGATGACCTTCTCCGCTTTGCGCTTGAGCATGCCCAGCATCGGGATGGACAGGTCCACCGTGAGGCTGTACGTCACCTCGGTCGCCCCGCCGCGGGCGGCCAGTTCGTAGGACCCGCGCTGCGACTTCTGCATCTGCCCCTTCACCAGCGTCCAGGACACCTGCCGGTCGCCGTCCCAGGTGTAGGCGAGCTCGTACTCGTCACGGATCGCCCCGGCGTCGATCTTGAACGCGACGTGCTCGGCCCGGCCGTCTGCTCCGGCGTCGAGGACGACCGCGGATTTCACCGAGCCTGC